>NZ_QKLJ01000010.1:0-83499 GCF_003224415.1 Curtobacterium sp. MCBD17_023 | reverse complement strand
AAGCTAAGCCTCTCAGCGCCGATGGTACTGCAAGGGGGACCTTGTGGGAGAGTAGGACGCCGCCGGACTTCTTTTCAGGAACGATCGAGCCCCTGACCGGGGTGAGCAGGAATGCTCACCCCGGTCAGGGGCTCTTTCGCGTCCCCACACGCATCCTCGACGCATGGGCGTCGCCGCCGGCACCGATCGGCAGGGGAGCGCCACGGTAGGATCGACGGCGTCATGACAGCGCCATTCTCCTCAGCCACCGGTTCCGACGTCCGCGTCCGGTTCTGCCCGTCGCCCACCGGAACGCCGCACGTCGGCCTCGTCCGTACCGCCTTGTTCAACTGGGCGTACGCGCGGCACACGGGCGGCAAGCTCGTGTTCCGCATCGAGGACACCGACGCCGCTCGGGACAGCGAGGAGTCGTACGGTCAGATCATCGAGGCGCTCCGCTGGTTGCGGCTCGACTGGGACGAGGGCGTCGAGGTCGGTGGCCCCCACGGCCCGTACCGGCAGTCGGAGCGTACGGACGTCTACGTCGACGCGATCGCGCGGCTGAAGGACGCCGGCCACGTGTACGAGTCCTTCGTGACGCCCGAGGAGATGGAAGCGCGGAACCGGGCGAACGGGCGGGACCCGAAGCAGGGCTACGACAACCACGAGCGCGACCTCAGCGACGCCGAGCGTCAGGCCTTCCGCGACGAGGGCCGGGAGCCGGCGCTGCGTCTGCGTGTGCCCGACCGTGACTTGGGCTTCCAGGACCTGGTGCGTGGCGACATCACCTTCCCGCAGGGTTCGTTCCCGGACTTCGTCGTGGTCCGGCCGAACGGCAAGCCGCTGTACACGTTCACGAACCCGCTCGACGACGCGCTGATGGGGATCACCCACGTCCTCCGCGGGGAGGACCTGCTCTCCTCGACGCCGCGGCAGATCGCACTGTACGAGGCGCTCCACGAGATCGGGATGGCCGACTTCATCCCGCAGTTCGGGCACCTGCCCTACGTCATGGGGGAGGGCAACAAGAAGCTCTCGAAGCGGGACCCGGAGTCGAACCTGTTCCACCACCGGTCGAACGGGATGGTGCCGGAGGGGCTCGTCAACTACCTCGCGCTGCTCGGCTGGTCGATCGGTCCCGACCGTGACGTGTTCTCGGTCGATGAGATGACCGCTGCGTTCGAGGTCACCGACGTGAACCCGAACCCGGCACGGTTCGACCACAAGAAGGCCGAGTCGATCAACGGCGACCACATCCGTCTGCTCGACGCGGCGGACTTCCGCGAGCGTCTCAAGCCGTACCTGACCGCGTACCTCGACGAGCCGGCGACACCGGAGCAGGAGCGTGTCCTCGCCCTCGCGGCACCGCTCGTGCAGGAGCGCATGCAGCTGCTGAGCGAGGCGCCTGCGATGCTCGGCTTCCTGTTCACGTCGGACGCCGACCTCGTGGTGGAGGACGACGCCCTCGCCTCGCTCAAGGGCGACCCCGTGCCCGTCCTGCAGGCCGGCATCGAGGCGCTCGACGCGCTCGAGAGTTGGGAGACCACGGCGATCGAGCAGGCGCTGCGTGGGGCGTTGATCGACGGACTCGGGCTCAAGCCCCGTGTCGCCTTCGGTCCGCTGCGCGTCGCGGTGTCCGGGCGACGGATCAGCCCGCCGCTCTTCGAGTCGATGGAGATCCTCGGCAAGGCGTCGACGCTCGCGCGACTGCGCTCCCTCGCGGCCCGCTGACGGCCGTGTACGACGTCGTCGTGGTCGGCGCGGGTCCCGCGGGGCTCAGCGCCGCGCTGAACCTGGTGCGGGCCAAGCGGACCGTCCTGCTCGTCGACGCGAACCGGCCCCGGAACGCGGCGACCCTCCGATCGCACGGGTTCATCACACGGGACGGCATCTCGCCCCTCGAGCTCCGGCGGCTCGGTCGCGAGGAGGTCGCCGGGTACCCGGAGGCCACGGTCACGCAGGCCGTCGTCGACTGGCTCTGGCGCGAGGGTGACGTGTGGCGGGTGCACGGCAGCTGGCGGGGGACGGACGTGGACGCCGCTGCGCGGGCGGTCGTCCTCGCCACGGGTCTCCGTGAGGCGTTCCCCGCGCTGCCGTCACTCCGCGCGTTCTACGGCACCGACGTGCACAGCTGTGTGGAGTGCGACGCCTACGGCAAGGCCGGGCAACCGCTGGCCTTCATCTGTGAGACGGACGACGTCGTCGACCGCGCGCTGCTCGTCGGCGCGTGGACGGACGACCTGGTGGTGTACACGAACGGTGTGGCGCCCGTGACCGGCGAGGGTCGCACGCGACTCGAACGCGCGGGCATCCGTGTCGACGACCGACCGCTGGCCGACCTCGAGGGCGACCGCGACGGGATGACGGGTGTGCGGCTCGCGGACGGGCACGTCGAACCGCGCTCGGGCGCCTTCGTCCGCCCGGTGTGGCACGCGGACCTCGACTGGGTCGACGCCGACCTCGACCGGGACGAGCAGGGCCTGGTGCGGGTGGACCGGCTCGGTCGGACCGGCGCACCCGGGCTGTACGCGGTGGGAGACATCACGCCGCCGGGACCGGAACAGCTCATCGTCGCGGCCGGTCACGGGGCGTCGACGGCCGCTGCGGTGCACCGCGACCTGGTGGGTGGTCTCGAAGACCTCCGGGATGCTGTACAGTAGTTGATCGTGCCCCGGACAACGGGGCGCAGGACCGCAGGGTCCGATGGGGTATGGTGTAATTGGCAACACAGCGGTTTCTGGTACCGTCGTTCTTGGTTCGAGTCCAGGTACCCCAGCCAGCAACGTGATCGAAGGCCCCCGGGAAACCGGGGGCCTTCGTCGTTCCCGGGCTCGGCTGCGTGTTCGATGCGCCCGTCCACACCACGACCGGCCCATCATGGGCGGAACAGCACGCGCCACGCCCGGACGCCGACGACGTCGTCGGAGGCGTCCGGCGACCGACCACCGACAGGGGACGTCATGATCATCTTCGGCAGCCGCACCAGGACCGCCCTCGCCGGCGTCCTCTTCTTCGCCTGTGCCCTCTGCGGATCGACCGCCGCACAGCGCCTGCACCGCCTCCGCACCTGGTTCACGCTCTTCTTCGTGCCGGTCTTCCCCTTCGGACACGGCCGCTACGTGCTCCAGTGCTCGTACTGCGGCGGACAGTCCGCCATGCCCCGCGACGGTGCGGAACGCTTCATCGCAGACGCCGAGCACGCCCAGGCTGCACACGCCGCCCAGGAGACCCTGCCGCCGGACGCCCGGTAGGGACCAGGCCGGGCGTCCGCGGAACAACCGGTGACGCGGGGAGCCGGGAGTCCGTCGGCCCGGCGACAGGCCGGACCCTGCGCGTGCAGAGCGGCGTACGCTCGTCGCCATGTTGGTCACGAAGCTCGAGCACGCCTGCCTCGTCGTCGAGGAGGACGGCGCCCGTCTGGTCATCGACCCCGGCGCCTTCACCCGCCCCGTCGAGGTGCCGGGCGTGGTCGCCGTCGTCGTCACCCACGAGCACCCGGACCACGGCACCGCCGAGCAGGTGGCCGGCATCCTCGAGCGCAACCCGGGCATCCCCGTGTTCGGCCCGGCCGGTGTCGCCACGGCGTTGGCCGCGGTCGTCGCCGTGGACGTCGTGACCGCGGGGGAGGCCCGGACCGTCGGGCCGTTCTCCCTCACATTCCACGGGACGCGACACCAGCTCATCCACTCGTCCGTCCCGGTGGTCGACAACACCGGGGTGTTCGTCAACGGGGTGCTGTTCCACCCGGGCGACGCCTACATCGACCCGGGCGTGCCGGTGGAGCTCTTCGCGACGCCCGTCGGCGCACCGTGGCTCAAGATCGGTGAGCTCATGGACCACCTGGCAGCGGTGGCACCGCGACGCGCCGTCCCGATCCACGAGGCCACGCTCTCGGACATCGGGCTCGCCGGGCACACCGACCGGATCCGTCAGGTCGTCGAACCCGCGGGCGAGGTCGTCTCGCTGGCGCCGGGGGAGTCGCTCCGGGTCTGAGGGCGGCCGACGAGCCGGGCGAGGCCGAGTGCGTCCCAGGGGGCGTGCCGTTCCGCGTCGTTGTCGAAGAAGACCCACACGTCACGGCCCGCCTCGTCGTGGCGGCGGACGGTGTTGGCCCAGTCCGCCAGGGCCTCCGGTGGGTAGCCGTCGTGGTACGTGTGCGGCGCTCCGTGCAGACGGAGGTACGCCAGGGGCGCGTCCGTGTCGTGGACGAACCGGGGGAAGTCCCCGGCGTGTGAGTCCACGAGCGCGACCCGGTGCCGGCGGAGCACCGCGAGGTGCTCGGGCGTGACGGCGTCCGGCGACCGGACCTCGAGCGCGTGGTCGATCCGCAGCCTGGCGTGCTCCGTCGTCGTGGCGGGCTCGGCGACCTTGGCGTCGTGCCCGGTGGCGAGCGTGGCGGCGTCACCGTGCGAGCGGGGCAGGGCCGCCAGGAACGCGTCGAGGACCTCCGGCGTGGGCACGACCTGCTCGGGCAGCTGCCAGAGCACCGGACCGAGGGCCGGACCGAGCTCGAGCGGACCGGAGGCGAAGAAGTTCGCCAGCGCGGTGTCCACGTTCCGGAGCCGCAGCATGTGTGTGAGGTAGCGGCCGCCCTTGAGTGCGAACCGGAAGCCCTCCGGGACGGCCGCCCGCCAGGCGCGGTACCGGGACGGACGCTGCAACGAGTAGAAGGAGCCGTTGACCTCGACGGCCGGGAACCGCTCACCGACGTGCTCGAGCCAGCGTCGTTTCGCCAGGCCCTCCGGGTAGAAGTCGCCGCGCCACGAGTCGTACTGCCAGCCGGACAGGCCGATGCGCACCGTCATCGACCCACCGTATGCCCCGGTCGGGCCGGCGACACACCGGGACGGACGGGCTCGTTTTGGCGCTCGCTCACACCCTGTGCCATACTTGTCGAGTTGTCGGAACGGCCCCATCGTACAGTGGCCTAGTACGCCGCCCTCTCACGGCGGTAACGCGGGTTCGAATCCCGCTGGGGTCACCACGAGTGACACACTCCGAACCGACACATCGCCGCGGCCCCATCGTATAGCGGCCTAGTACGCTGCCCTCTCACGGCGGTAACGCGGGTTCGAATCCCGCTGGGGTCACCAGCACGAAGGCCCCCACCCGTCCGGGTGGGGGCCTTCGTCGTCCCGCCCGGCAGCGGGTGCAGCCGGGGTGCGAGTGGGCAGGAGACGACGGATGGACGGACGACCGGCGGGACGGCCGCCGCACCTGCGCGCCGGACTCATCGCGTTGGTCGCCCTCGGTGGAGCACTCGGCACCGCGGTCCGGGCCGTGCTCGCCGCCGTGCTGCCGCCCGTCGACGGCATCAGCTGGACGATCCTCGCGATCAACGTCGCCGGGGCGTTCGGTCTCGGTCTGCTGCTCGAGCACCTCGCACTGTCCGGCCCCGACGTCGGACGTCGGCGGACCGTCCGGCTGTTCGTGGGGACCGGGGTGCTCGGCGGCTTCACGACCTACAGCACGCTGGCGGACGACACCGCTCGGCTCCTCGACGTCGGGCGCTGGGGAGCCGGCGCCGGCTCCGCGCTGCTGACCGTGCTGCTCGGCCTCGCCGCGGTGGTCGCCGGGACCGCCCTCGCCGCGGGGCTCCGGCGGCGTGCCACGGCGTCGGCGGGGCCGGCGCGGTGACGGCCGTGGGACTCCTGCTCGTCGCGGCGGGCGGCGGTGTCGGAGCCGCACTGCGGTTCGTCCTGGACGGACTGGTGAAGGCGCGGGTACGGCGGTTCCCGCTCGGCACGATGGTCGTCAACGTCACCGGGTCGTTCGTCCTCGGACTCGTCACGGGGCTCGGTGGAGCCGGGACGATCGCCGTCCCGATGGTCGCCGTGCTCGGGACGGGCATGATGGGTGGGTACACGACGTTCTCGACGGCGAGCGTCGAGACCGTGCAGCTCCTCCGATCCGGCAAGACCCGGCTCGCCGTCCTCAACGGCCTCGGCATGCTCGTCGTCTCGGTCGGCGCTGCTGCGCTCGGCCTCTGGCTCGGAAGGAACTCATGACCTCGGAACGCCCCGGCGAACTCGTCCTCGTCCGTCACGGAGAGACGGAGTGGTCGAAGAGCGGGCAGCACACCGGCCGCACGGACATCCCCCTCACGGCGAACGGGGAGGCCCAGGCGGAGCGTGCCGCCCGGTACCTCGCCGATCGCGAGTTCGCGTTGGCACTGTCCAGCCCGCTGACACGTGCGCGCGAGACCGCCCGCATCATCGGCGTCGACCCGGAACTCGACGAGGACCTGTACGAGTGGGACTACGGCGCCTACGAGGGCCTCACGACGCCGCAGATCAAGGTGCAGCGGCACGGCCCGTGGGACCTGTGGACCGACGGGGTCCCGGCCGGTGACACCCCCGGCGAGAACGCTGCCGAGGTCCGGGTCCGCGTGGAACGGGTCATCAACCGGGCGCGGCCCGTCCTGGCCGAGGGACACGACGCGATCGTCGTCGCCCACGGCCACGTCCTCCGCGCCCTGGGTGCGGCCTGGATCCGGCTCGCCCCGCAGGACGGTGCCGTGCTCAAGCTCGGGACGGCGACGGTCAGCACCCTCGGCTACGAGCACGGCCGCCCGGTCATCGACGCCTGGAACATCGAGCCGCGCTGAGCACGGCGGACGGCGAGCAGCCGACCGCGCGCAGCGGTCCGCGCTCAGCCGTCCGTGCCGAGGACGACCGCCATGCCGAGGCTCGGCGCCACGTCCTCGAACCCGAGTGACCGGTAGAGGCGCTGCCCGGGCGGGTCCCCGATGAGCGAGACGTAGGCGCCCTCCGGGGCCCGGTCGCGCACGTCCGCGACGAGCCATTCGACGACGGTCCGTCCGAGCCCACGACGCTGGTGCCCGGGGTCGGTGGCGATGTCGACGACGTGGAAGTACCACCCGCCGTCGCCGATGACGCGCCCCATCGCGACCGGTCTCCCGTCCTCGTCGACGACGTGACACGCCGACCACGCGCCGTCGATCGCCGGCGCGCCCTGCTCGGCCGTCACCGGTGTCAAGCCGGAGTCGCGTCGGAGGCGCAGGTAGTCCTCGAGCGGCGGCGCGGTGGGCAGCAGCGTGTAGGTCCCGGGCGTGGCGGTGTCGTCCATGCGCCCATCGTGCCGCACGCGCCGGACGTCCGGACCTGCCCTGCGCCGCTCGGGAGGCCCGGTACGGGTCCGTCGGACGGCCGCGGTCCGTCAGACGGTCCGGATGCTGCTGGTCGCGCCGAGTGGACGACCGCGCCGCCGTTCGACCGCGCGCCCGACGGCGAGGAGCACGAGGCTCACCAGGGCGCCGAGGAGCGTCTGGCCGATCCGGTCGAGTGCGAGGAGCGTCGGCGCTTCGGGCACGCTGAGCCACGAGACCGCGAGGGCGAGCGGGGTGAGGAACAGCAGGCAGACGGCGTAGTTCCGGGCGACGAAGACCTCGGCCCCGAACTGTCCGACGACCGCGATCACGACGATCCACCAGGCCGAGGGCTCGAGCAGCAGGATCCCGACCGCGATCACCGTGCCGCCGACCGTGCCCACGACGCGCTGGACCGCGCGCGAGACGGTGTGCCGCTGCCGGAGCGCGGGCAGCGTCGACACGACGGCGATGACCGCCCAGTACGGGTGCCCGAGGCCGGGCAGCGCCTCGGCGAGGGCACCGGCACCGAGTGCGCCGACGACGTTGAGCGCGACCGTCTCCCAGAGGGCCGACGTCCGGAGGACCGCGAGGGAACGGTGCTTGCGGTCCGCGAGCGGGCGGAAGCGGTGCGGCACGTGCGGGTGCAGGACCAGCCGGAACGCGGCGCCGGACATCGCGACGAGCCATGCCCAGGCCACCGCGCAGAGGATGATCGTCGCCACGAGCGGCAGGTCGGACGGACGCACGGGCACGAGCGCGGACACCACGAAGGCGAACACCGGGAAGATCGGCTGTGCCGGGATCGCCCGGAGTGCCGTCAGCGTGCCGACCGCGCCGACGATGACGACGACGAGCCCGACTCCCTGCAGCCAGAGCGGTGCGCCGAGGAGGGCGACGGCGATCCCCGCCGCCATGCACACGACCTGCATCGCGCCGGCGACCCCGGTCGTCACGGCGCGCTGTCGGTAGGGCTCGGTCGCGCCGAAGATCGCCGTGAACCCGGCGAACACCGCGAAGGCCGCGTACTGCGGCAGGCCGAGCGCGATGAGGAGTGCCAGCGGCACCCCACCGGCGATCGCGGCGCGGGCCGCGCCCTCGAGGTTGGTGGTGCGGGTCGAGTGCGCGGGCGTCGTCATGTCCCCGCCATCTTCTCACCGCGACGGGTGTCGGGGACCGCGGGGCGGGCATCCCGGGCGTCGTCGCGATTGGTATACCAAGCTGCTACCATGCTCGGACGACGCCGTGACAGCGGAGTCGGAACGCGGATGAGGAGGCACGGGCATGGGCAGGACGCTCGCCGAGAAGGTGTGGGACGACCACGTCGTCGTCAAGGGTGAGGACGGCAACCCGGACCTCCTCTACATCGACCTCCACCTGGTGCACGAGGTGACGAGCCCGCAGGCCTTCGACGGCCTGCGGCAGGCCGGTCGTCCGGTGCGACGCCTGGACCTCACCATCGCCACCGAGGACCACAACACGCCGACGCTCGCCATCGACCGGCCGATCGCGGACCCGACCAGCCGCACGCAGATCGAGACGCTCCGCCGCAACTGCGAGGAGTTCGGCGTCCGCCTGCACTCGCTGGGCGACAAGGAACAGGGGATCGTGCACGTGGTCGGTCCGCAGCTCGGACTGACCATGCCCGGCATCACGGTCGTCTGCGGGGACTCGCACACCTCGACGCACGGGGCCTTCGGCGCCATGGCGTTCGGCATCGGCACGAGCGAGGTCGAGCACGTCCTCGCCACGCAGACGCTGCCGCTCAAGCCCTTCAAGACGATGGCGGTGACCGTCGAGGGCACGCTGCGCCCGGGCGTCACGGCCAAGGACATCATCCTGGCGGTCATCGCGCAGATCGGCACCGGCGGCGGACAGGGCTACGTGCTCGAGTACCGCGGCTCCGCGATCCGGGCGCTCTCCATGGAGGGCCGCATGACGATCTGCAACATGTCGATCGAGGCCGGTGCCCGTGCGGGCATGGTCGCCCCCGACCAGACCACGTACGACTACGTCCAGGGCCGCGACCACGCCCCGACGGGCGCCGACTGGGACGAGGCCGTCGCGTACTGGGACACCCTGGCGACCGACGACGACGCCGTGTTCGACGCCGAGGTCTTCATCGACGCGGACACCCTCGAGCCATTCGTCACCTGGGGGACGAACCCCGGTCAGGGCGTCTCGCTGTCCGACTCGGTCCCGTCGCCGTCCGACTTCACCGACCCGAACGACCAGGCCGCGGCCTCCCGAGCCCTCGAGTACATGGACATCGCCGCCGGGACGCCGATGAAGGACATCGCCGTCGACGCCGTGTTCATGGGCTCGTGCACCAACTCCCGCATCGAGGACCTGCGCGCCTTCGCGTCGGTCATCCGCGGGCGTCAGAAGGCGCCGGGCGTGCGGGTGATGGTCGTGCCGGGGTCCGCCCGGGTGCGCCTGGAGGCCGAGGCCGAGGGCCTGGACCAGGTGTTCACCGAGTTCGGTGCGGAGTGGCGCTTCGCCGGCTGCTCGATGTGCCTCGGCATGAACCCGGACCAGCTCGCGCCGGGGGAGCGCTGTGCCTCGACCTCGAACCGCAACTTCGAGGGGCGGCAGGGCAAGGGCGGCCGGACCCACCTGGTCTCGCCGCTCGTGGCCGCGGCGACCGCTGTCCGCGGAACGCTGTCGAGCCCGTGGGACCTGGAAGAGGACGACGCCCGCCTGGCCGTGCCGGCGACGGCTGGAGGGAACAACTGATGGAGAAGATCGGCACCGTCACCGGGATCGCGGCACCGCTGAAGCGGTCGAACGTCGACACCGACCAGATCATCCCCGCGGTCTACCTCAAGCGGGTCACGAAGACCGGGTTCGAGGACGCGCTGTTCTCCGGTTGGCGCCAGGACCCCGACTTCGTGCTCAACCAGCCCGCCTACCAGGGCGCGAAGGTCCTGGTCGCCGGCCCGGACTTCGGCACCGGGTCCTCCCGCGAGCACGCGGTGTGGGCGCTGCGCGACTTCGGGTTCCGCGTGGTCGTCTCACCCCGTTTCGCGGACATCTTCAAGGGCAACGCCGGCAAGCAGGGCCTGGTCACCGCGATGGTGTCCGAGCCCGAGATCGAGCGGATGTGGGCGGCGATCGAGGCCCAGCCCGGGATCGAGGCGACCGTCGACCTGGCGACACAGCGCGTGTCGATCGGCGACATGGACGTGGCTTTCGAGATCGACGCTTACACTCGTTGGCGGTTGATGGAAGGGCTCGACGACATCGGGCTCACCCTCCGTGACGAGACCTCGATCACGGAGTTCGAATCCCGCCGCTCCCGTTGGCGGCCGAAGACATTGCCGGTGAAGTAGTGAACTCTCTCGTACAGGACGCAGCAGCTGCAGGGGCGCGCGTCGGGTTGAAGTCGGACGAGATCGTCATCCGGGGCGGCAAGCCGCTCGTGGGACGCATCGAGGTCCGCGGTGCGAAGAACCTGGCGACCAAGGCCATGGTCGCTGCGCTCCTCGGCGACACCCCGTCGATCCTCAAGGACGTCCCGGACATCTCCGACGTCAAGGTCGTGCGCGGCCTGCTCGAGGTGCACGGTGTCCGCGTGACGGACCCCGCCCGTGGCGAGCTCATCCTCGACCCCTCGCGCGTCGAGTCGGCGCACTTCGCCGAGATCGACGCACACGCCGGCTCGAGCCGGATCCCGATCCTGTTCTGCGGTCCGCTGCTGCACAAGCTCGGCGAGGCGTTCATCCCCGACCTCGGTGGCTGCCGCATCGGCGACCGCCCGATCGACTTCCACCTCGACGCGCTGCGCGCCATGGGCGCCGTCGTCGACAAGCAGGTCTCGGGCATCCACATCACGGCCCCGAACGGCCTCAAGGGCGCGAACATCGAGCTCCCCTACCCGAGCGTCGGCGCGACCGAGCAGGTACTGCTCTCCTCCGTCCTCGCCGAGGGCACCACGGAGCTGCGGAACGCCGCGATCGAGCCCGAGATCATGGACCTCATCGCGATCCTGCAGAAGATGGGCGCGATCGTCACGGTCGAACCGAGCCGCACGATCTTCATCGAGGGCGTCAAGTCGCTCCGCGGGTACACGCACCGTGCGATCAACGACCGAAACGAGGCCGCGAGCTGGGCCTCCGCCGCGCTGGCGACCAACGGCGACATCTTCGTCGAGGGCGCCAAGCAGCAGGAGCTCATGACGTTCCTCAACGTCTTCCGGAAGGTCGGCGGCGGGTTCGACATCCAGGAGGACGGCATCCGGTTCTACCGCGAGCTCGACGTCCTCAAGCCCGTCGTCATCGAGACCGACGTGCACCCCGGGTTCATGACCGACTGGCAGCAGCCCCTCGTCGTCGCGCTCACGCAGGCCGAGGGCCAGAGCGTCGTGCACGAGACCGTCTACGAGAACCGCTTCGGCTTCACCGACGCGCTCAACGAGATGGGTGCCGACATCGTCGTGCACAAGGAGGGCCTGCCCGGCCACGACCGTCGCGTCGCCCGTCGTCCCTTCGAGCAGGCCGCGGTCATCACCGGCCCGACGAAGCTGCACGGTGCGAACGTCCGCGTCCCGGACCTCCGCGGCGGCTTCAGCCACCTCATCGCGGCGCTGACCGCGGAGGGCGAGTCGCACATCACGAACGTCGGCATCATCAGCCGCGGGTACGAGCACTTCATCCCGAAGCTCCGCAAGCTCGGCGCGGACTTCGACTTCGCCGGCTGACGTGGCGGAGCAGCACGACCACGGCGGCACCGGTGACGGTGCCGCCGTGGCACGACCGACGACCGGGCCCGACGCGCTGGAACTGCCGCAGGTGGGACACCCCGGAGAGGTCCGCACGGGCCTCCCGGTCCCCGGTCGGCGATGGCGACGCGGCGAGCTGAACCGGGCCTTCCGGATCACCGGGTCCGTCGTGATCCCGACCATCCGGTTCGCCTCCGGCTACCGCTGGCACGGCCCGAACCGGTTGCCGGAGGAGGGGGCGTTCGTCCTCGCCCCGAACCACTACACGAACATCGACCCGCTCGTCGTCGGGACGACCGTGTGGCTGCACCGTCGATCGCCGCGGTTCCTCGCGAAGGCGTCGCTGTTCCGCGTGCCGGTGTTCGGCAAGCTCATGAGCGGTATGGGGCAGATCCCCGTCGAGCGCAACGGCCGGACCCGCCTGAACGACCCGCTGAAGGGCGGCAAGGGACTCGTGTCGAACGGCGGCGCAGTCATCGTCTACCCCGAGGGCACGCTCACCCGTGACCCGGACCTGTGGCCGATGCGCGGCAAGACCGGGGCGGCGCGGATCGCCCTCGAGAACGACGTCCCGCTCATCCCGATGGCCCACTGGGGCACGCAGCGGATCATGGCGCGGTACGGCAAGAAGCTCCGCCTGTTCCCGCCGGCGAAGGTCGACATCGTCTACGGCGAGCCGCTCGACCTGTCGCGGTGGCGTGGGAAGCCGGTCGACCAGCAAGCCCTCACCGAGGTGACCGCGCTGCTCATGGAGCGCATCACCGCGCTGCTCGAGGGCCTCCGCGGTGAGCAGGCGCCCGCCGAGCGCTGGGACCCGACCGCGAACAAGCAGAAGGAGACCGGCAAGTTTGAGTGACGCAGCCGACCGGACCAGCGCGCCCGGCCTCCGCCCGCACGACGACCACCCGGACCCCTCCGTCGCAGCCCGCGGCGCCGTGGACACCGCCGCGATCCGCGTCGTCATGCAGTCGACCGACAAGCCACGGGTCGCCGTGATCGGTGCCGGCAGCTGGGGGACCACGTTCGCCAAGGTGCTCGCCGAGGGCGGGGCCGAGACCGTGCTGTGGGCCCGGCGTCCCGAGGTCGCGCGGGAGATCACCGAGACGAAGCGGAACTCGGAGTACCTGCCCGGCATCAACCTGCCGCGGACCCTCACCGCGTCGACGTCGCTGGCAGCGGTGCTGGCCGGTGCCGAGCAGGTCTACGTGTCGGTGCCGTCGCAGACGCTGCGCTCGAACCTCGCCGCCATCCGCGAACTCCTGCCAGCGGATGTGCCCGTTGTGAGCCTCATGAAGGGCGTGGAGAAAGCGACCGGCCTGCGGATGAGCGAGGTGCTCCTCGACGGCCTCGGCATCGACCAGGACCGCATCGCCGTCGCGAGCGGACCGAACCTGGCGCTCGAGATCGCCCGCCGGCAGCCCACCGCGGCCGTCGTGTCGTCGTCCAGTGCGGACACCGCGACCGCCGTGGCAGCCGTGGCGACGAACCCGTACTTCCGCTCCTTCATCAACACCGACGTGATCGGCACCGAGTTCGGTGGGGTCCTCAAGAACCTCATCGCGGTGGCGATCGGCATCGTCGACGGTGTCGGGTACGGCGAGAACACCAAGGCGTCGATCATCACCCGCGGCCTCGCCGAGATGACCGAGTTCGCGGTGTCGCTCGGCGCGCAGCCGTCGACGCTGTCCGGTCTCGCGGGCCTCGGCGACCTCATCGCCACCTGCCAGTCGCCGCTGTCGCGCAACAACACCGCCGGGCGCCTGCTCGGGCAGGGGTACCGGTTCGACGAGGTCGTGCGGCAGATGAACCAGACCGCGGAGGGCCTGGCCTCGGTCGCGCCCATCCTCGAGCTGGCCCGGGCGAACGGCGTCGACATGCCCATCGTCGGACAGGTGGGCGAGGTCCTCGCCGGTAGGCTCGATCCGCGCAACATCGCGCCGCACCTCACGGAGACCGACGAGCCCCAGGGCGAGTGACCGGTCCCGGTACCCACCGCTTGGAGCGTCCATGAGCAGCACCGCGCCCGCATCCGAACCGACCGACGCCGAGCGCACGCCGAGCGGCACCGACGCGCGGACCACCGTCGCCGTGCTCTTCGGTGGCCGGTCGAGCGAGCACGAGATCAGCTGCGTGACCGCCGGCGGCATCATGGACGTCGTCGACCGCGACCGGTACGACCTGCTGCCGATCGGCATCACGAAGGACGGGGCGTTCACGCTCCAGGCGGACGACCCGTCGGTCTGGGCACTCCGGGGTCAGGAGCTCCCGACCGTGCCGGACAACGGCACCCGCGTCCGTTTCCCGCTCTCCGGCGACTCCCGCGGGTTCTCCGTCGAACTGCCGGACGGCTCGGTCGAGTCGCTCGGGGACGTCGACGTCGTCTTCCCGATCCTGCACGGACCCTTCGGCGAGGACGGCACCGTCCAGGGCCTGCTCGAGACCGCCGGCCTGCCCTACGTCGGCGACGGCGTCCTGGCGAGCGCCCTGGCCATGGACAAGCACGTCGCGAAGGCGGTCCTCGAGCACGCCGGGCTCCGGGTCGCCCCGTGGACGACGGTGCTCCGTCGGCAGTGGCAGGCCGAGCCGGTCGACGTCGCCGAGACCGTCGCCGCGCACGGCTTCCCGCTGTTCGTGAAGCCCGCACGCGCCGGGTCGAGCATGGGCGTCTCGCGCGTCGACGACCCCGCTCAGCTCGGTGCGGCGATGGACCTCGCCTTCGAGCACGACAGCAAGGTCATCGTCGAGCCGCGGGTCGTCGGCCGCGAGGTCGAGGTCGCCGTGCTCGAGGGTCGTGACGGCGTGCCGCGGACGAGCCTGCCCGGGGAGATCGTCGTCGCCGAGGACGGCTTCTACGACTTCGCCGCCAAGTACCTGGGCGGTGACGAGCAGCTGCTGTGCCCGGCCCCGCTCACCGAGGCGGAGACCGACGAGATCCGTTCCGTCGGAGCGCGTGCCTTCGAGGCGATCGGCGGCGCCGGGCTGGCCCGTGTGGACTGCTTCCTGACGGACGACGGCTTCGTCGTGAACGAGGTCAACACCATGCCGGGGTTCACCCCGTTCTCGATGTACCCGCGCTGCTGGGCGGCGTCAGGGCTGCCCTACCCGGAACTCGTCGCGGAGCTCATCGAGCTGGGACGCGCCGCGGTCCGCTGAGGACCGTCCGGGTCAGTCGACGTCCTGCGGGTCGAGGCAGCGGTGGCCGTCCTCCGGCAGCCGTGACACGGCGTCACCGAGGTCCTGCAGGGCGTCGCTCGTCGCGCGGGAGGTGTCGATGACGACCTGGACCGCGGGGGACCGGCCGAACGTCGTGTAGACGACCTCCTTCCCCCGGTCGTCGCGGATCCAGTCCACGGAGCCCTGCGAGAAGCACGGTAGGTCGGAGACCGTCGGCACGGCGACACCGCAGTGGTAGAGCACCGCGGAGGGGGACCCCCACGCCGCCGTGGCCTGTGCGGAGGTGTTGCGGAGCGCCAGGGTGTCGTTGACGACCGCGGGCAGGCGGACCTGGGCATCGGCACACGCGGCCGCGTCCGCGGCGGGAGCGGGCTCCATGCGGACCGCGTTCGTGCAGCCGGACAGCCCGGCCACGACCGCCGCCGCGGCGAGCACGGTGGCGATGATGCGGGGTCCTCGGCGCGCGGTGTCCATCGGCGTCCAGGCTACCGTTCTCGTGTGGACGCGACGCACGACGAGCACCAGCACGAGCACCGCACCGACGGTTCCGACGGCGTCGACGGGCGGGCGACCGCCGGAGCACAGCGCACGACGGTCGGAGCGCTCGGCGAACTCGCGGTGCTCGACCGGGTCACGCGACGCCTCCCCGCCGGGTCCCCGGTCCTCGGGCCCGGGGACGACTGCGCCGTCGTCGCCGCCCCCGACGGCCGCTTCGTCGTGACCACGGACATGATGGTGCACGGCCCGGACTTCCGGTGGGCGTGGTCCTCGCCCGAGGACGTCGGCTGGAAGGCCGCCGCCACGAACCTCTCCGACGTCGCCGCGATGGGCGCCGTGCCCTCCGGTCTCGTCGTCGCGATCGCGGCTCCGCCGGACACCCAGGTCGCGGTGCTGGAGGGCGTCGCGGACGGGTTCCGCCTCGCCGTCGACGCCCTCGCTCCGGGGTGCGGGGTGGTCGGGGGCGACCTGTCCACGTCGGCGACGTTCTCGCTGACCGTCACCGCGTTCGGGGACCTCGGAGGGCGGGACCCCGTCGTCCGGTCCGGTGCCCGGGTCGGTGACGTCCTCGCTGTCTCCGGAGAGCTCGGCGCCGCCGCCCGCGGCCTGGCCCGGCTGTTCCGGGACGGCGTCGACGCCGCGGGGGAGCCCGACGTCGAGCGGGTCCGGGCGAGCGGGGCCGACACGGACCCCGACGTCGCCCGGCAGCGCCGCCCGGTCCCCCCGATCGCCGACGGTCCGCTGGCTGCCGCAGCCGGTGCGACGGCGATGCTCGACCTGTCCGACGGGCTCGCGATCGACGCAGGGCGCCTCGCCCGGGCGAGTGGCGTGACCCTGGAACTCGACCCGGCCGAGGCGTCGGCGCCCGACGGGGTGGTGGACGAGGTCGCGCTGCACGGCGGCGAGGACCACGGGCTGCTGGCGACCTTCCCGGTCGGGACGCGCCTGCCGGGCGGCTTCCGCCGGATCGGCGTGGTGCGCGAGCGCACGTCCCACGCGGGAGCGGACCATGCGGAGCGGTCCGTGGACCTGGTCCGTGGCGGGACGCCCGTCCCGACGACGGGGTGGGACCCGTATGCGGACTGGGACGGCGTCGCGGGCTGAACGCACAAGCGGACCCGCGACCGGAGCCGCACCTGGAACCAGGCCCGACCCGCGACCGCAGCCGCACCTGGAACCAGGCCCGACCCGCGACCGCAGCCGGACCCGCGACCGGGTCCGGACCCGCGACCGGAGCCGGACCCGCGACCGGACCGGCGCGCACCGGTGCCGGACCATGGAGCGGCGGTAGCCTCAGTCCGCGTCGGCCACGGCCTCCCACGCCACGGTGTCACCCCACGAGCGTTTGCTGAACCGGGTGAGCCCGGCCGGCCACGTGGGCTCGGGGGATCGGGTGCCGCGTTCGACGACGACGACCGCACCGGGCGTCACGCGTGACACGAGGGCCTCGAGCACGTCGGTGACCTCGGACTCGGCGACCTCGTACGGCGGGTCGATGAAGACGAGGTCGAACGTCTTCGCCGTCCCCCGCAGGTACCCCAGTGCGGGCTGCGCGTGGACGTCGATGCGGACACCAGGCGCGCGCTTCTGCACCGCGCGCGCGTTCTCGCGGCAGGCGGCCGCCGCGGACGCGGCGCGGTCCACCAGGGACACCTCGACCGCACCCCGGGACGCGGCTTCGAGGCCGAGCGCACCGGTTCCGGCGTACAGGTCCGCGACCGAGGTGTCGTCGATGAGCCCGCGCGACTCGAGGGAGGAGAACAGCGCCTCGCGCACACGGTCGCTCGTCGGTCGGGTGCCGGACTTCGGCACCCGGAGCGTCGTGGACCCGGCGGCGCCGGCGATGATGCGCGTCATGCTGCCACCGTAGCGGGCCGCGGCGGCGACCCCTGCGTCCTCCACAGCCCCGCCGGGGAGGCTCGTGGCGGGTCGGACGTCGCGGGTACCGTTGGGGCGTGGCCACCTCCAGCACCGATGCCGCTCCGACGAGCCCAGCCGCGGGTGCCGACGCCGCCCGTGCGGGCGCTGCGTCGGTCGGCGACGCGCCGTCCGCTGCCGTGGGGGGACCCGTGCAGTGGGGCCCGGCGCCGCTCGACGTGCGGCTGGCGAACGTCCTCGGTGGTCGGACGGCGAAGGCGATCGAGAAGGCGTTCGGGCACCGCACCGTCGGGGAGTTCCTCGAGCACGCTCCGCGTCGCTACGCGGAGCGCGGCGCACTCACGGCGCTGGACTCGCTCGCGATCGGCGAGTCGGTCACGATCGTCGCCGAGGTGGTCGAGGTCCGGGAGCGCACCATGCGGGCGCGACGGGGCTCCATCCTCGAGGCCAAGATCGGGGACGGGACCGGCCTGCTGACCCTGACGTTCTTCAACCAGGGGTGGCGGACGAAGGACCTCGTGCCCGGCGCCCGCGGGGTCTTCGCCGGCAAGGTCGGCGACTACCGCGGCGCCCGGCAGCTGGCGCACCCGGACTACGAGCTCTTCGACCGGGACGACCCCCGCGCCACGGCGGACCCGGGGTCGGAGGAGGCGATCCGCTGGTCGCGCCAGCCGATCCCCATCTACCCGGCCACGGCCTCCCTGTCGTCCTGGCAGATCGCGAAGGCCATGGGGGTCGTCCTCGACACGCTGCCGGACGTCGCCGACCCGATCCCGGCCTCCGTCCGGACCCGGCTCGACCTCGTGCCGTTCCGTCGGGCACTCGAACTGCTGCACCGGCCGGAGAAGGTGTCCGACTTCAAACGGGCGCAGGACGCCCTGCGCTACCGCGAGGCGTTCGTGCTGCAGACCGCGCTGGTGCAGCGCCGGATCGCGGCGCGGGCCACGGCGTCCGTCGCCCGGACCGCGTCGCCCGGCGGCGTCCTCGAGCGCTTCGACGCGAGCCTGCCGTTCACCCTGACCGACGACCAGCGGTCGGTCGGGGCCGAGATCGCGCAGGACATGGCCGGGACCTGGCCGATGCACCGGCTCGTGCAGGGCGAGGTCGGTTCGGGCAAGACCCTCGTCGCGATCCGGGCAATGCTCACCGTGGCGGAGTCCGGCGGACAGTCCGCGCTGATCGCCCCGACGGAGGTCCTGGCCGCGCAGCACCTCCGGTCGATCGTGAAGTTCCTCGGGCCGGACCTGGCCGCGGAGCTCCGTCCGGTGATCCTGACCGGGTCGCAGTCCACCGACGAGCGCCGGCGGGCGCTGCTCGCCGCGGCGTCCGGTGGGTCCCGCCTCGTGGTCGGCACCCACGCGCTGCTCGGCGACCGGGTCGACTTCGCCGAACTCGGCCTGGTGGTCGTCGACGAGCAGCACCGCTTCGGAGTGGAGCAGCGTGAGGCCCTGCGGACGAAGGGCTCGACGCCACCGCACGTGCTCGTCCTCACCGCGACGCCCATCCCGCGGACCGTGGCGATGACCGTGTTCGGCGACCTCGACGTCTCGACGATCCAGGGCATGCCGTCCGGCCGGGCCGGGGTCGAGACGTTCACCGTCGGGCTCGCCGAGCACCCCGGGTGGGAGTCCCGCATCTGGACGCGGATGGCCGAGGAGCTGGCGGACGGGCGCCAGGCGTTCGTCGTCTGTCCGGCGATCGACGACGCGCACGGCGAGGACGACGGGACGCCCGGTCCCGCCGGCGACGGAGCCGCGGCCGACGGCACGCCGACCAGGAAGCCCGCGACGGTCCTCGCGACCGCGGAACGGATGCGCGCCATGCCCGTGCTCGCGGGGCGGCGCATCGAGGTCCTGCACGGCCGGATGTCGGCGGAGGAGAAGGACCGCGTGATGACGTCCTTCGCCGACGGCGCGGTCGACGTGCTCGTCGCGACGACGGTGATCGAGGTCGGTGTCGACGTCCCGAACGCCTCGATGATGGCGGTGCTCGACGCCGACCGGTTCGGCGTCTCGCAGCTGCACCAGTTGCGCGGGCGCATCGGTCGCGGGCAGTACGCGGGCGTCTGCCTGCTCGTCACCGCCGCCGAGACCGACACGGTGTCGCGGGAGCGCGTGGACGCGGTGGCCGCGTCCGACGACGGGTTCGAGCTGGCACGGGTCGACCTCGAACTGCGCCGGGAGGGCGACGTGCTCGGCGAACGGCAGTCGGGTGGGCGGTCGTCGTTGACGCTCCTGCGCGTGGTGCAGCACGCCGACCTCATCGTGGACGCGCGGGAGGAAGCCGAACGCCTCCTGGAGGACGACCCGGACCTGAGCGGCAGTCCCGCGCTCCGGGACGCCCTCGCACGCCGCCTCGACGAGTCCGACGCGGCCTTCCTCGGGAAGAACTGAGCGGCGTCGGCCGGTATCGTCGCCCGCATGACGAAGATCGCCGTGGTGCCCGGCTCGTTCGACCCCGTGACGCTGGGACACCTCGACGTGATCGCCCGTGCCGTGGACCTGTTCGACGAGGTGCACGTGCTCGTCGTGCACAACCCCGACAAGAAGGCGGCACTGTTCGACGCCGGGGACCGGGTCCGGCTCATCCGGCAGTCCGTCACGGAGCTCGGGATCCCGGGCCGGGTCGTGGTCGGGGAGTGGACGGCCGGGCTCCTGGTCGACTACTGCCGGCAGGTGGGGTCGAAGATCCTGGTGAAGGGCGTGCGGTCCGGCGAGGACGTGGCCTACGAGACCCCGATGGCGATCATGAACCGGCACCTCGCCGGGGTGGAGACGGTCTTCCTGCTGCCGGACGCCGCCCGGGCGCACGTCTCGAGCTCGCTCATCCGGCAGGTGTCGTCCCTCGGTGGCGACGTGACGCCGTACGTGCCCGACGCGGTGGCCCGCGCGCTCGCCGGGCGGGCCTGACGGCCGGACCGACGGACGGCCGCCCTCGACACGCTCCGGGTGCTCGACTCGTCGGCCTGAGCGGGGTAGGCTGGTTGATCGTGTCTTCCTCCGTGAACAGCCCCTACGCCCTGCGTGTGCGTGACCTCGCGCACCGGCCGGGCGACATGCGCGAGGTGTCGCTCGACATCACCGTCCCGAGCACCCTCGGCGCCGGTCTCATCGCCGTGCGCGAGGGCGACCAGATGCACCTCGACGTGAAGCTCGAGGGCCTCCACGAGGGTGTGCTCGCGTCCGGCACCGCCCGGGCCGAGGCGACGGGGGAGTGCTCGCGCTGCCTCATCGACGTCAGCGAGCTCGTCGAGGTCGAATTCGCGGAACTGTTCGCGTATGATGCCTCGGAGGAATTCGACTACCAGGTTCACGATGACCACGTGGATTGTGAACCGGTCGTCCGAGACGCGGTGGTGCTGTCACTGCCGTTCCAGCCGGTCTGCCGGCCGGACTGCCCAGGACTCGACCCGGAGACGGGTGAGCGCCTGGCGGACATCGGCGAGCGGCCGACCACGTCGGCCACCGATCCTCGCTGGGCTGCGCTCAGCGGGATCCAGTTCGACGACAGCACGCCCGACCAGACCACCGCGGACGAGGAGCGGACGCCGGCCGACCAGGCCGAGTGACCGCCACCGCCCACGACTGACCACCGACCAAGCGAAAGAGAACCACCATGGCCGTCCCCAAGCGCAAGCAGTCCCGTGCGAACACGCACGCCCGTCGATCGCAGTGGAAGGCCGCACCGGTCCAGCTCGTGAAGACGATCGAGAACGGCAAGGTCACCTACAGCCTCCCGCACCGCGCGAAGGTCGTCGAGGACTCGGCCGGCACGCCCCTGTACATGGAGTACAAGGGCCGCAAGGTCGCCGACGTCTGATCGGACTCCCCTCATGACTGCGACGTCCGGCGCCGCGGGGTCCCGCCCCGTGGGGTCGGACGTCGTTCGTCTACGCGAGCTCCTCGACGTGCCGGTGGACCCGGAACTCCTGCAGCTCGCCCTCACCCACCGGTCGTACGCGTACGAGCACGGCGGGATCGGGCACAACGAGCGGCTCGAGTTCCTCGGCGACTCCATCCTCGGGCAGGCCGTAACCGTCAAGCTGTTCCGTGACTACCCGGAACTCGACGAGGGCGAGCTCGCCAAGCGGCGCGCGAGCCTCGTCTCCACGGTCGCCCTCGCCGAGATCGCCCGCCACATCGGGCTCGGCGCGTACCTCCGGCTCGGCAAGGGCGAGGAGCAGACCGGTGGTCGCGACAAGTCGTCGATCCTCGCCGACACAGTGGAAGCCGTGATCGGGGCGACGTACCTGTCCGCCGGCGCCGACGCCGCCACCGACCTGGTGCTGCGGCTCGTCGCGCCGCTGCTGGTCGACCCCGCGCGGTTCGGCGCCGCGATGGACCCGAAGACGAGCCTGCAGGAGCTCGCCTCCGCGCGCTCGCTCGGCAACCCCGCCTACCGCATCACCGAAGCGGGCCCGGACCACGACAAGACCTTCCACGCGACGGTCGTGCTGCAGGGCGAGGACGTCGCCACCGGCACCGGCACGAGCAAGAAGACGGCGGAGATGTCCGCCGCGCTCGACGCCTGGACGCGACTGTCCGGACGTCCCGTCGAGGGCTGACCGGGTGCCCGAACTCCCCGAGGTCGAGGTCGTCCGCGCCGGCCTCGAACCCGCCGTCACCGGCGCCAGGGTGCTCGCCGTGCAGGTGCACGACGAGCGCGCGCTCACCCGCCACGACGGGCCTGCCGAGGACTTCGCGCACCGCCTGACCGGGCGGACGATCGCCGCGGCCGTCCGTCGCGGGAAGTTCATGTGGTTCCCGCTGGACCCCGACGGGGACCGACCCGAAGCACTGGTCGCGCACCTCGGCATGAGCGGCCAGATCCTGCTCGGCCGCGACCGACCCGCCGCACGGCACCGGCGGATCGTCCTCGACGTGCAGCCTCCCGGGACGGACCGGGACGGCGTCCGGGAGGCACCGGTGCAGCTCGAGTTCGTCGACCAGCGCACCTTCGGGTCGATGGCGATCGACCGGATGCTGCCCACGGTCGACGGCGCTGCCGCCGGCCACGCCGGGCAGGTCGACACGACCGACCCGCGAGCCGACTGGCGCCGACGGATCCCGTTCCAGGTGTCGCACATCGCCCGGGACCCGCTCGACCCCGCGTTCGACGACGACCGCTTCACCGCCGCGGCGCGGAAGCGGTCCAGCGGCATCAAGCGTGTGCTGCTCGACCAGGGGGTGATCAGCGGCATCGGGAACATCTACGCGGACGAGTCGCTGTGGGCAGCGCGCCTGCACTTCGACCGACCGGCCGACCGGCTGCCCCGGGCGACGCTGCACCAGCTCCTCGACGAGGTCCGGGCCGTGCTCCGCCGCGCGCTCGAGGACGGCGGGACGAGCTTCGACGCGCAGTACGTCAACGTGAACGGGCAGTCCGGGTACTTCTCGCAACGCCTCGCGGTGTACGGCCAGCAGGGAGAGCCCTGCCCGCGGTGCGGCACCGCGATCGTGCGTGAGGCCTTCATGAACCGGTCGAGCCACCGCTGCCCCGTGTGCCAGCCCGCTCCGCGGCAGCGCAGGCGTTAGCCTGACGCGAACCGACCAGCCGGAGACCGCATGTACCTGAAGAGCCTGACCCTCAAGGGGTTCAAGTCCTTCGCGCAGCCCACGACGTTCGCGTTCGAGCCGGGCGTCACGTGCATCGTCGGCCCGAACGGCTCCGGCAAGTCGAACGTCGTCGACGCCCTTGCCTGGGTGATGGGGGAGCAGGGGGCGAAGACCCTCCGCGGCGGCAAGATGGAGGACGTCATCTTCGCCGGCACCGCCACCCGCGGTCCCCTCGGTCGCGCACAGGTGACCCTGACGATCGACAACGCCGACGGTCTGCTGCCGATCGAGTACGCCGAGGTGACGATCTCGCGGACGCTGTTCCGGAACGGTGGCAGCGAGTACGCCATCAACGGCGAGAACTGTCGGTTGCTCGACGTCCAGGAGCTGCTGAGCGACACCGGGCTGGGCCGGGAGATGCACGTCATCGTCGGGCAGGGCCAGCTCGACAAGGTGCTGCACGCCACCCCGGAGGACCGGCGCGGCTTCATCGAGGAGGCTGCCGGCATCCTCAAGCACCGCCGCCGGAAGGAGAAGACGCTCCGCAAGCTCGACGCGATGCAGACGAACCTGACACGGTTGTCGGACCTGGCGGGGGAGATCCGCCGGCAGCTGAAACCGCTCGGACGCCAGGCCGAGGTGGCCCGCAAGGCGCAGTCGGTCGCGGCCGTCGCCCGGGACGCCAAGGCCCGCCTGCTCGCCGACGACGTCGTGCGGTTGCGGCGCGAACTGCGCGATCACGTCGAGGTCGAGACCGGTCGGAAGTCCGAGCGCATCGTCCTGCAGGAGCGGCTCGAGCAGATCCGGCAGCGGCAGCAGCAGGTCGAGCAGAGCATGGTCGGCGACGACGTCGACCGCGCCCGGACCGTGGTCCACCGGTTGGAGAGCGTGCAGGAGCGACTGCGCAGCCTGTCGATGCTCGCGAACCAGCGGCTGATGTTCCTCGCGCAGCAGGCCGAGGCACCGCAGCAGGGCCCGACCGTCACGCCCGAGCGGGTCGCCGGCGTCCGCGCCGAAGCCGACCGGCTCGACCTGCGTGCGCAGGAGATGCAGGGCGGGACGACCGCCGTCGGTGAGCGGGTGCGGGCCGCTCGCGCCGCACTCGACGCGCTCGACGAGCAGATCGCCGCGCAAGCTGCCCGCGTCGCGCAGCACGACCTGGACGGCCAGCGGCTCGCCGGGGCCGTCGAGGTGGCGCGCTCGCGGCGGTCGTCGGCCGTCGCCGACCGGGAGCGGCGGGAGCGAGCGCTCTCCGAGGCGGTCGTCCGTGCCGAGCAGGCCGCCGCCGCGCTGGAGGACCTCGGTCGCGACCCGGCGCTGGACACCGACGACGAGACACTCACCGCGACGTTGGCGGCGGCCCGCGACCAGCTCGACCGAGCCCAGGCGGACCGGGACACGCACCGGGACCGGCTGCACGCGCTCGAGCGCGAACGGGACGCCCTCGACGCCCGCATCGCCGCGCTCGCGCTCTCGATCGGCGTCCGTGACGGTTCGCAAGCGCTCATCGACGCCGGTCGCGAGGGGATCGTCGGCCGGCTCGCCGACCGTCTCAGGGTCACGCCCGGCTACGAGGCGGCCGTCGCCACCGCACTCGACGGGCTCGCGGACGCCGTGCTCGCCGAGGACCGGCGGGCTGCGCTCGACGCCGTCGACCACGCCCGGGCCGCGGACCTCGGTCGCATCGACGTGGTCGTCGCCGACGTGGCCGGCAGCGCGTCACGGCTGCCCGCCGCGCTGCCGCCCGGGGTTCGAGCCGCGCTCGACGTCGTGACCGGCCCGCCCGCGCTCACCGCGGTCCTGACGGAGACGCTGGTCGCCGACCGGGACGACGTCGACCTGGAGGCGGTGCTCGCGACCGCCCCGGACGCCACGGTGGTCACGCGGTCCGGCGACCTCGTGCGCGCGGCGCGGGTGACCGGCGGCGGGCAGCGCTCGACGTCCCGCATCGAGTTGACCGCGGACCGCGACGCAGCGGCCACCCGCCGGGAGACCGTGGTGACCGAGGCGGAGGAGGCGGCCACGGGCCTCCAGGCCGCGCGGACCGCGGTGGAGGCCGCACGGCGGGCGGTGGACGAGGCGGACCAGGCTGCGCGCGCCCACGCCCGCGCGACCGCGGAGTACGACCGGACCAGTGCCTCCGCCCGGGCCCGGGCGGAGAACACCGCTGCCGAGGTCGAGCGGCTGCGCGCAGCCCTCGCCGAGACGGACGGTGCGACCGCGGCCTCCGAAGCGGCACTCGCCGCGGCCGAGGCGGAGCTCCGGGCCTTCGCGGAGCGCCCGCGACCGGTCGTCGACGCGTCCGCCCGGCCGGCGGCGCAGGACGCCGTCGACGCCGCCCGGGCGGCGGAGATCGAACACCGGCTGCAGGTCGAGACCGCCCGCGAGCGTGCCCGGGCCGAGCGGCGTCGGGCGGACCAGCTCGAGCGGCAACTCGGCGCGGAGCGGGCGGCGGCCGAGGAGGCCGCGCGTCTCGCGGTCATCCGACGGGGGCAGATCGCCTCGGCCGAGGGCGTCCTGGCCGACCTGCCGGTGGTCCTCGCCGCCGTCGACCGTTCGCTGGCCGAGGCCCGGGTGCAGCTCGCGACCGAGGAGTCCGAGCGCACGAAGCGCAACACCGAGCTGCAGGGCATCCGGAACGAGGAGCGCGAGCTGCGGGACCGTCTGCAGACCATCACGGACGGGGTGCACTCGCTCGAGATGGAGATCTACGAGAAGCGGCTGCACCTGTCCGGGGTCCTCGACCGGGCGCAGAGCGAACTCGGGCTCGGCGAGACCGTGCTCGTCGCGGAGTACGGGCCGGACGTCCCCGTGCCGGTCGACGTGCTCATCGACCCGCGTGTGCTCGCACGACGGCACCGCGAGGCGGCACGAGCGGCCGCTGCCGAGGACGTGTCGACGGGGGCCGAGGACACGGCCGCTGACGACCTCGACCCGGTCGATGTCGACGTCGACGAGACCGACGACACCGACGAGACCGTGCTCGCCGCCGGCTCGACCCTGCCCGGCGGGCCTGCCCTGCCCGAGTACGAGGCACCCGACGTCGACCCCGCGGACGTCCCGACCACGCCGTACGTCCGCGCCGAGCAGGAGCGCCGACTCGCCGCGGCCGAGCGTGACCTCGGGCGGCTCGGCAAGGTGAACCCGCTCGCGCTCGAGGAGTTCCAGGCGCTCGAGCAGCGGCACGCGTTCCTGTCCGACCAGCTCGACGACCTGCAGAAGACCCGCGCCGACCTCCTGACGATCATCGAGGAGCTCGACGGGAAGATGCAGACCATCTTCGCGTCCGCGTTCGAGGACACCCGCGAGGCGTTCGACGTCGTGTTCCCGATCCTGTTCCCCGGCGGTTCGGGATCGATCACGTTGACGAACCCGGACGACCTGCTCACCACCGGCATCGACGTGCAGGTCAAGCCCGCGGGCAAAAAGATCGACCGACTGACGCTGCTGTCCGGTGGGGAGCGGTCCCTGGCCGCCGTGGCGCTGCTCGTGGCGATCTTCACGGCCCGGCCGAGCCCGTTCTACATCATGGACGAGGTCGAGGCGGCGCTCGACGACGCGAACCTCGGCCGCCTGCTCACCGTGTTCGGGCGGCTGCAGGAGTCGTCGCAGCTCATCGTCATCACGCACCAGAAGCGGACCATGGAGATCGCCGACGCGCTGTACGGGGTCTCGATGCGGCAGGACGGCGTGTCCGCCGTCGTCGGCCAGCGGGTGCAGAAGCCCGAGCCCGCCGCAGCGGTCGCGTAGCCGACGCGGTCGGAGACGGACGGGAGGCTCCCCACCGGCCGGTTCCGGACCGACGCGCCAGCGTCGGGTCGGCCGTGACCGGTGGGGAGCCTCCTGTCAGGCGTGGGGAGGTGGCGACTACTTCGCGTCGGCCTCGACGGCGTCCGCCGGCTCGCCGGTCGGGGTGAGGCCGCGCTGCTGGCGCTTCTTCGACACGACGAGGCTCGCGACCGTCGCGACGGTGATTGTCAGGAGGATGAAGCCCAGCGAGAACCAGATCGGGATCTCGGGCGCCCACTCGACGTGCTGACCGCCGTTGATGAACGGCACCTCGTTGACGTGCAGGGCGTGGAAGACGAGCTTCACGCCGATGAAGGCGAGGATGACGGCCAGGCCCTGACCGAGGTAGATGAGCCGCTCGAGCAGGCCGGCGATGAGGAAGTAGAGCTGGCGGAGACCGAGGAGCGAGAACGCGTTCGCGGTGAACACGATGAACGCGTCCTGCGTCAGCCCGAAGATCGCGGGGATCGAGTCGAGCGCGAAGAGCACGTCCGTCAGGCCGATCGAGACCATGACGAGCAGCATCGGGGTGAAGAGGCGCTTGCCGTCGACCTTGGTGGTGAGGCGGTCACCGTCGTAGTGCTCGGAGGTCGGGATCACGCGGCGGAGCAGACGGATGAGCTTCGAGTCGCCCTCCTCGGCACCGTGTTCGTCGCCGCCCTTGGCCTGCGACCACGCGAGCCAGAACAGGAGGAGACCGAACAGGTAGAAGACCCACGAGAAGTTCTCGATGATCGTGACGCCGAGGGCGATGAAGACACCGCGCGCCACGAGGGCGATCGCGACACCGACGAGCAGGACCTTCTGCTGGAACTCCTTCGGCACCGCGAAGGTCGTCATGATGATGAGGAAGACGAAGAGGTTGTCGACCGACAACGCCTTCTCGGTCAACCAGCCGGCGAAGTACTCACCGCCGGCCTGTCCGCCGCCGAACACCCACACGCCGACACCGAACAGGATCGCGAGCGCGATGTAGACGATGGACCAGAAGGCCGATTCGCGGATGTGCGGCACGTGCGGCGTGCGCACGTGCGAGAAGAAGTCGAACACGAGCAGGCCGAGGATGCCTGCGATCGTGAAGAGCCACACGTACAGGGGGACGTCCATGGAGAGCCTCCAGGTCAGGGGCGTGCCACACAGAGAAAGTGGGTACGCCGGAGCCTGAAGGTCTCTTCCGCCGCGGTCCCGTCCGGTGATCCGGTGGGGCCGCGACCGACGCCCCGGGTCCGGGTCGTTCCGGGCCGTACTGACGGGGTCGCCGAGAGGGAATACTCCCCTTCGCGACTCCGACCCTACCGAAGGCCGGCACCGAGTGGGCACCCGTAAGCTGGGAACATGGCGAGTAGTTGGTCCCTGTCCTCCCGGCTCCGTGGTCTGTTCCAGCGGAAGACCATCGACGAGACGACGTGGGAGGACCTGGAGACGGCGCTGATCGGCGCGGACTTCGGCCCCGACATCTCCGAGGAGATCATCGAGGACCTCCGTGCGCGCGTCGCCCGGTACGACACGACGGACCCCGCCGACCTCAACCGCATGCTGCGCGAGGTGCTCGAGGAGCGGCTGTCGAAGCTCGACACGACGCTCAAGCTGAGCAACCGTCCCGCCGTGGTCCTCGTCGTCGGCGTCAACGGCGTCGGCAAGACCACCACCATCGGGAAGTTCGCGAAGTTCCTCCGCACCTACGACCGCACGGTCCTGGTCGGCGCGGCGGACACGTTCCGCGCCGCGGCCGTCGAGCAGGTCGCGACGTGGGCGCAGCGTGCCGGCGTCGACGTCGTCCGCCCCGCACAGCCCGGGCAGGACCCGGCGTCGGTGGCGTACCAGACCGTCGAGCGTGCGATCCGCGAGGGCACGGAGATCGTCGTCATCGACACCGCCGGCCGGCTGCACACGAAGGCCGGGCTGATGGACGAGCTCGGCAAGATCAAGCGCGTCGTCGAGAAGCAGACCGAGATCGCCGAGGTCCTGCTCGTGCTCGACGCGACGACCGGGCAGAACGGGCTCGCGCAGGCGCAGGCCTTCATCGAGGGCGCCGGGGTCACGGGACTCGTCATCACGAAGCTCGACGGGTCGGCCAAGGCAGGGTTCGTGCTCAGCGTGCAGGAGAAGACGGGCATCCCGATCAAGCTCATCGGCCAGGGCGAGGGCATCAACGACCTGACCGGCTTCACGCCGCACGTCTTCGTGCAGAACCTGGTCGGGTGAGTCCCGTCCTCCGCCGGCTGACCGACCGCGCTCCCGGCGGCGTCTCCGTCCTCGAGCTCGTGGTGATGTGCTGCGTCGCCGTCGCGCTCACGTTCGGGAGCCTGTTCCACAAGCTGCAGTGCGCGGCGGACGGGTTGGACCTGGCGTACGTGACGGGGCACGCGTGCCTCGGCGACACCCTCAGCCTGTGGGGGATCCGCGACCTCGGGTCGCACGTGTTCCCCTACGTCGGGGAGCTCACCGACCGCGGTCTGCCGCCCGGCACCCTCGAGTACCCGACGCTGACCGGCCTCTGGGCCTGGCTGTCGGCACTGCCCGTCGACTCGCTGCGCGGGTTCCTCGTCGTCACGGCGATCACCTTCGTGCCCGTGGTGGTCCTGGTCACCGTGTTCCTGGCCCGCGTCGCCGGACGCCGCGCCTGGGTCTTCGCCGCGACTCCGCCGCTGTTCCTCTACGCGCTCTACAACTGGGATCTGCTCACCGTGCTCTGCACCGCTGCCGGCCTGTTCGCCGCGGTGCGGTGGCCGGCCGGACGCGCACCCGTCTGGCGAGCGGTCGTCGTCGGGGCGCTGTTCGGCCTCGGCGGGGCCTTCAAGCTCTACCCGCTCGCGTTCGTCGCACCGTTCGTCCTCGCCTTCCTGGTCGACGCCGGTGTGGCGTGGCCGGACCGGTTCCGTCGCGCGGCCGCTGCCGTGGCGGGTGCCGTCGGCGTGGTGCTCGCGGCCAACCTGCCGTTCGTGGTCGTCAACGCCACGTCGTGGTTCTCCGTCATCCGGTTCCAGGGCACCCGGGCCATCGACCCGAGCACGATGTCGGTCTGGTACTGGGGCCTGCAGCCGTGGTCGGCGAACCCCGACCCGGGCGTGCAGCACAAGCTGAACCTGCTCTCCACCGGAGCGACCGCGGTCGCCGTGCTGGCCGTCCTGGTCGTCGGGCTCCTCATCGGGCTCCGCCGCGGTCGGATGCCGTGGATCGAGACGAGTGCGGCCCTGCTCTGCGCCTACCTGGTCGCGAACAAGGTCGATTCGCTGCAGTACGTCCTGTGGCTCACCCCGTTCTTCGCGGTCGTGCGCATCCGCCTGTGGTGGGTCGTCGCGTACATGACGGCGAACCTGCTGCTCTTCGTCGGCTGGTTCCACAGCTTCGCGCTGAAGGCGGTCGGCATGACGGCGCGGAGCTGGGCGGACGAGGCGCAGTCGATCGGCATCTGGGGACAGATCATCCTGCTGCCGATCCTGGCGGTCGTCTTCCTCCGCAGTCGTGCCGTGGACAGTGACGTCGCGCAGGGTGTCGATGTCGACGTCGACCGGCGCGCGCAGCAGCCCGCTGACGTGTACCGTCCGGCTGGTACCTGACCGACCGGAAGAGGACATCTCATGCCCGCACTGCTCATCATCGCGATCATCGTCGGCGTCGTCCTGCTGATCACCGGCATCGTCAGCGCCGCGCTCAAGGCCCTGCTCTTCATCGGGCTGGTGCTCATCGTGCTCGCCGTCGTGGGGTGGATCCTCCGGCGCGTGCGCGGAGGCGGTTCGCGCGTCTGACGTCGCGACTCCACGGCCACTGGCGCGTCCCGTTCGGCGGGGACGCGCCAGTCGTCGTTCCGGTCGCGCTGTCGAGGTGACGGACGGCCCGGACCGGTGGGAGGCCTACCGGCCGGCCGCTGCCGGTGGTGCCCGCCGGTCCGGGAGTCAGACCGACTGTCGACCTGCCGGCGCCTCGAGCAGGTGCGCCAGGTGCGCCGGCACCGTCCCACCGCGAGCGACCGTCGCCCGGGCCCAGAGGCGTCCGGCCCGGTAGGACGACCGCACGAGCGGTCCGGCGAGGACCCCGGCGAACCCCATGCCCTCGGCGAGCTCGCGGAGCTCGACGAACTCCTCCGGCCGCACCCACCGTGCGACGGGCAGGTGCCGCGGCGAGGGGCGGAGGTACTGCGTCAGCGTGATGATGTCCGTCCCCGCGTCGCGGAGCTGCTGCAGGGCGTCCTCGACCTCGTGCCGTTCCTCGCCCATGCCGAGGATGAGGTTCGACTTCGTCACGAGACCGGCGTCCCGCCCCTGCGTGATGACGTCGAGGGAGCGGTCGTAGCGGAACGCCGGGCGGATGCGCTTGAAGATGCGCGGGACGGTCTCGACGTTGTGGGCGAAGACCTCGGGCCGGGCGTCGAACAACGCACCGAGCTGGTCCGGTCGGCCGGAGAAGTCCGGCACGAGGATCTCGACGCCGGTGCCGGGGGAGTGCTCGTGGACGGCACGGATCGTCTCGGCGTAGAGCCACGAGCCGCCGTCGTCGAGGTCGTCCCGCGCGACGCCGGTGACCGTCGCGTACCGCAGCTGCATGGCAGCGACCGAGTCCGCGACGCGCCGCGGCTCGTCCCGGTCGAGGGGCTCCGGCCTGCCGGTGTCGATCTGGCAGAAGTCACAGCGGCGGGTGCACTGCGAGCCGCCGATGAGGAACGTGGCCTCGCGGTCCTCCCAGCACTCGAACACGTTCGGGCAGCCGGCCTCCTGGCAGACCGTGTGGAGGCGCTGGTCACGCACCAGGTCGGTCAGTTCCCGGTACGCCGGGCCCTGCGTGGCGCGGGTCTTGATCCACTCGGGCTTCGCCTCGATCGGGGTCTCGGCGTTGCGTGCCTCGACGCGGAGCATCCGCCGGCCTTCCGGGGCGAGGGTCATGCTGCGGTCTCCTGTCGATCGGCGGCGGCCGGGAGGCCCGACCCGCTTCCGGCGTGCATGGTCGCCTCGTCCCGCGGCCGGCTCGGGGCGCCTCCGCGTACCGCGGCCACGGCATCGAGGACGCCGGCGGCCACCACCTCGACGACGTCGTCCACGGAGACCGGTCGTCCGGCGGCGAGGCTCAACGTCGTCACGCCGGCGTCGGCGATGCCGCACGGCACGATCGCCTCGAAAGCCGTCAGGGGGTTCGAGCAGTTGAGCGCGATGCCGTGGCTCGAGACCCCCTGGGACACGTGCAGTCCGACCGCACCGACCTTCGCCGCCGTCGGCCCGGTCCCGACCCAGGCTCCGCTCCACCCCGGCACCCGCTCGGCGGGAACGCCGACGGCCGCCGCCGCGTCGATGAGCACCTGCTCGAGCGACCGGACCCACGCGACGACGTCGAGCGGCTCGCCGAGCCGGACGATCGGGTACGCGACCAGCTGTCCCGGGCCGTGCCAGGTGATCCGGCCACCGCGGTCGACGTCGACCACCGGAGAGCCGTCCGTCGGCAGGTCAGCGGGCTCGGTCCGTCGCCCGGCGGTGTAGACGGACGGGTGCTCGCAGAGGACGAGGACACCCGGGGAACGCCCGGCGACGACGTCGGTGTGCAGCGACCGCTGCAGCGCGAGCCCCTCGGCGTAGGGCAGGAGTCCCGGCCGACGGACCACCTCGATGTCGGTCATGGGCCGAGGGTACCGAGTAGTTGGACTGCGTACAAGAACCCGGTCGCGGACGGAGCGGTTCGGCACTGGCGCTCTGCTGCGGTCTCACGACCAGCGGCGCACCTCCGCTCAGAAGGAGTCCTCCGCGATCTGGCGAGCCTCCGTCGACCGCGCTTCGCTGCCTGAACAGGATCGCGGCTCCTGCGCCTTGTCATACTCTGACGAGAAGAGTATCCTTGCCACATGAGCACGCCGGAGATGCGCGAACCGACCCTGCTCGTGCTGACCTCCCTCGCCGGAGGGCGCAAGCACGGGTACGGGCTCATCGGTGACGCCGCCGAGTTGTCCGAGGGGCGGGTGCGACTCAAGGTCGGCACGCTCTACGCCGTGCTCGACCGGCTCCTCGACCAGGGCCTGGTCGCCGAGGCGGGCGAAGAGGTCGTCGACGGACGACTCCGTCGCTACTTCGAACTCACCGACACCGGCGCCGACGCACTCGACGCCGAGGTCCGCCGCATCGAGGCCAACGCCGCCGCTGCACGCGCGCGGCTCACCGCGTGGCGGCCGGCTCCGGCCACACGCAGCATCCACATCCGACTGGGGGGAGTGTCGTGACGAACACGAGGCTGGGACAGGGCCCGAGCCTGGAACGCGAATACGGACGGGCGCTCGGGTGGTACCCGTCCCGGTGGCGGCGGACGCACGGGTCGGCGATGCTCGGCACCCTGCTCGACGTCGCCGAGGGGGAGGGCCGCGACCGACCGGCGCACGGAGAACTCGCGGACTTGCGGTGGCAGGGCCTCCGCGAACGCGTCAACGCCGTCGTGCCGGCCGACGTCCGGGCGCTCGCCGCGTCGATCGGCACCGGCTCCGCGGCCGGCTTCGCCCTGGTCTACCTGCTCGCGGTGTCCTGGGTGCCGTGGGGGCCACCGGCGGGGACGGCCTGGCCTGAGCTGCCGTGGTTCGGCCCGTTCCGCAACCCCGGGGTGCTCTTCGCGGTCCCGGTGCTGATGGGAGCGCTCGCCGCCCTCGTCCGGCAGCGGATCCTCGCTCACGTGTCCGCGGTGATCGCCGTGCTCGGCGTCGTCGTCGCACGGATCACCGTGCAAGCGACCGAGAACTGGAACGGACCGGGGACGACCACGCTCGTGACGGTGGCGGCGCTCGTCGTGGTCGCGAACGTCGGCGATCCACGGGACCGTCGAGCGCTCGGCGTCGCGTTCGCGGTCGTCACCGTCGGGCTGGCGCTCTTCGCCGGCCTGCAGCTGCCGACCGGTCACCCGTTCGAGTCGACGCTCTTCACGGACGGCGCGTGGTGGGGCGCCGCGGTGACGCCGGCGCTCCTCGGCGGCACCGGGGTCCTGGTCCTCGTGACGGTGGTCGGACTGGTCCGTCGTCGCCGGACGGACATCGCGGCAGCGCTCGCCGTGGCCTGGATGCCGTGGGCGCTCGCAGGGACCATCACGCTCCGGTACTTCGCCTCCGAGGACGTCGCCTCGCTCCTCATGGCGGTCGGGTCGACCGCGATGGCGCTCGTCGCCCTGGTGGTCGCCCGCCGGGTCCCCGAGCGGTTCCGGCGCGAGCGGGCGTGAACGGCGCCGGCGGTGCGGGCCCGCGCAGCGCCTCCCGGGCCGACGACCGCGGACGGTAGGATGGTCGGATCATGGCGCAATTCGGTTCACTCTCCGATCGGCTCACCGAGACCTTCCGCAACCTGCGGAGCAAGGGACGGCTGACCCCGTCCGACGTGGACGGCACCGTCCGCGAGATCCGGCGGGCCTTGCTCGACGCGGACGTCGCGCTCGAGGTGGTGAAGTCGTTCACCGCCGCCGTGCGTGAACGTGCGCTCTCGGACGAGGTCAACAAGGCCCTCAACCCGGCGCAGCAGGTCGTCCAGATCGTCAACGAAGAACTCGTGGGCATCCTCGGCGGGCAGCAGCGCCGCCTCGAGTTCGCCAAGCGACCCCCGACGGTCATCATGCTCGCGGGTCTGCAGGGCGCGGGCAAGACGACCCTCGCGGGCAAGCTCGGCAAGTGGCTCAAGAAGGACGGCCACACCCCGATGCTCGTCGCGGCGGACCTCCAGCGTCCGAACGCCGTGCAGCAGCTGCAGGTCGTCGGTGAGCAGGCCGGCGTGCACGTCTTCGCGCCCGAGCCCGGCAACGGCGTCGGCGACCCGGTCAAGGTCGCCAAGAACGCGATCAAGGCGGCCGTCGACCAGCAGTACGACACCGTCATCGTCGACACCGCCGGTCGACTCGGTGTCGACGCCGAGCTCATGAAGCAGGCGGCGAACATCCGCAAGGCGGTCGACCCGGACGAGGTCCTGTTCGTCATCGACGCGATGATCGGTCAGGACGCGGTGAACACCGCCCGTGCCTTCCAGGAGGGCGTCGACTTCACCGGCGTCGTGCTGTCGAAGCTCGACGGCGATGCCCGCGGTGGTGCGGCGCTGTCGGTCGCGTCGGTCACGGGCCGGCCGATCATGTTCGCCTCGACGGGTGAGGGGCTCGACGACTTCGAGCCGTTCCACCCGGACCGCATGGCGAGCCGCATCCTCGACCTCGGCGACATCCTGTCCCTCATCGAGCAGGCGCAGGGTGCGTTCGACGAGGAAGAGGCGCGCAAGGTAGCGGACAAGATCGCGTCCGACAACTTCACGCTGAACGACTTCCTGCAGCAGATGCAGCAGCTGCGCAAGGCCGGCTCGATCAAGGGCATGCTCGGCATGCTCCCGGGTGCGAAGGGCATGCGCGAGGCGCTCGACAACTTCGACGAGCGGGAGATCATCCGCACCGAGGCGATCATCCAGTCGATGACGCCGCAGGAACGCGAACTGCCGAAGCTCCTGAACGGTTCCCGTCGTCTCCGCATCGCGCGCGGTGCCGGCTCGACCGTGACCGAGGTGAACGCCCTCGTCAACCGGTTCGAGCAGGCCGCGAAGATGATGAAGACCGTGGCGCGCGGCGGTGTGCCGCAGATGCCGGGCATGGGACCGATCCCGGGTATGCACGGCGGCAAGAAGCAGCAGCCGCAGACCAAGAAGAAGAAGGTCGGCAACCCGGCCAAGCGCGCGGCGCTCGCGGCGGGCGCCCCGGCCACCCCGCAGCAGGCACCGTCCGGCGCCGGACTCGGGCTGGGCATGGGCAAGGGCGGCAAGGCACCCAGCGAGGAGGAGCTCGCCTCGCTCCAGAAGTTCCTCGGTCGCTGACCACGACCAGGGGTCGCGCACGCGACCACCAACACGACGGGAGGCCCGTCACCGGCTGGTGACGGGCCTCCCGTCGTGCGTCCGGCGGGTGTCAGAGCGAGTCGCGCAGCTCCGCGACGAGGTGCCGGACCACGGCGCGCAGGTCCCCGCTGTTCTCCTGCGCCACCGCGAGTTGCCGCTGGTACGACGCGCCGCGCTCGATCATCGTGTCGAGGTGGTGCAGCTCCTGCTGGCAACCGAGCCGCTCGGCGACCGGGTCGAGCCGGGTGACGAGGTCGTGCACCTCGTCGGTCACGAGCCGTTCGTCGCCGGCGACGTTCGTGATGATCTCGGCCTCCATGCCGTACCGGGCAGCGCGCCACTTGTTCTCGCGGACGAACCAGGGCTGCATCGCCTGGAGGGTCTCGCCGGCGTCGAGCCGGTCGGAGCTCTCGGTCACCAGGCACTGCACGAGGGCGGTGACGGCGCCGACCTCGTCGAGCGTGGAGATCCCGTCGGACACGCGGTTCTCCAGCGTGCCCCAGCCCGGCGACGGTCGGATGTCCCAGCGCAGGTCCTTCACGCCGTCGATCACGCCGGTGTGCACGAGGTCCCCGACGACCTCCTCGAAGTTCGCCCATGCCCCGAGCTGGGGCGGGAGTCCGCCGGTCGGGAGCTGCTGGAACATCAGGGCCCGGTTCGACGCGTAGCCGGTGTCGGTGCCGCCCCAGAACGGACTCGACGCGGTGAACGCCTGCAGGTGCGGGACGAAGCCGAGCATCGCGTTCATGATCGGGACGGCCTTGTCCCGGTCGTCGATGCCGACGTGCACATGGACGCCCCAGATGAGCATCTGCCGTCCCCACCAGCGGGTCCGGTCGATGAGTTCCGCGTAGTGCTCGCTGTCCGGGGTGATCTCCTGCTGGTCCCACTGGGCGAACGGGTGTGTGCCGGAACACATCACGTCGGCGTCGAGGGGAGTCGCGGCGTCGATGACCTCGCCGATGATGCCGGAGAGTTCCCGCGTCGCCCCGCCGACCGAACGGTGGACGCCGGTGACGACCTCGACCGTGTTCGTCAGGAGCTCCTCCGTCACCCGGTCCGCATCGCCCAGGCGCTCCCGCACGGCTGCGAGCACAGCCGGTGCCCGGGGAGCGAGGTCACCCGTCGCGCGGTCGACGAGGGGCAGCTCCCACTCGACGCCGATCGTCGACGGGGCTGATTCGGTGAACCGGATGTCCATGGGGCCATCCTGCCCGTCCACCTGACGGATCGGCGGGGAGCGCGGCGTGTCCGCCCTGACGAGCACCCGCACGGGTCGCCTAGTCTTCCTTGCGTGACCGCTGTCGTTCCGCCCGCCGCCACCGTGCCCGTCGACCTCCGCACGGTCGGCTCGCCCTGGACACTGGGTCCGCTGCACCTGCCGAACCGGGTGGTGATGGGGTCGATGCACACCGGGCTCGAGGTGCTCGACGACCGTGGGGTCGCGATGGCGGCGTTCTACCGGGAACGAGCGGCCGGGGGAGCGGCCTGCATCATCACCGGCGGCATCGCCGTGAGCGACGAGGCGCGGGGCGGTCCGGACTTCGCGGTCTTCGGCGTCGGCGGGGCCGACGAGCGCTTCCGCACGGCGGTCGACGCGGTGCACGACGCGGGCGGGACGGTCCTCGCGCAGCTCTTCCACGCCGGTCGGTACGCCCTGGTCGGCGGGCTGCAGGACCGACACGGCCGACCCCAGCGCGCGGTCGCTCCGTCTGCGCTGCCCTGGGCTGCCGCGCGCGGGGTGGTGCCTGAGGAACTGACCGCGGACGAGGTCCGGCGCACGGTCGAGGACTTCGCCGCCGCGGCGCGGACCGCCGCTGCGATCGGCTTCGACGGCGTCGAGATCATGGCGTCCGAGGGGTACCTGGTCAACCAGTTCCAGTCGCCGCTGACGAACCTGCGCGACGACGAGTGGGGTGGGACCCCCGAGAAGCGCCGTCGGTTCGCGGTGGAGGTCGTGCGTGCGGTCCGCACCGCGGTCCCGGACCTGGCCGTCACGATCCGCCTGTCCGGAGCCGACCTCATGCCCGGCTCGTCGTCCGATGCCGACGTCGACGCGCTCGTGCTCGAACTGCTGCCGCTCGGGCTCGACGCGATCTCGGTCGGCATCGGGTGGCACGAGTCCCGGACGCCGACGATCCAGGCCGCGGTGCCGCACGGCGCGTGGATCGAGCAGGCCGCCCGGATCGCCGACGTCGTCCGCGCCTCCGACCACCCGCACGTCCGGGTCATCGCCTCGAACCGGATGACGGACCTCCGTGACGCCGAGGCCGTGCTGGCCGACCGACGGATCGACGCGGTGGCGCTCGCCCGACCGTTCCTGGCCGACGCGCAGCTCGTGGAACGGTCCCTGGCCGGCCGGCCCGACCTCGTGAACACCTGCATCGGCTGCAACCAGGCGTGCCTCGACCGGTCCGTGGTCGGCGCACCGGTGTCGTGCCTCGTCAACCCACGCGCAGCCCGGGAGCTGCAGTTCCCCCTCCGACCCAGCTCGGAGCCGAAGCGCGTGGACGTCGTGGGCGGGGGACCGGCGGGACTCGCCGCAGCGGTCGACGCCGCCCGCCGTGGTCACGACGTCCGGCTGTGGGAGGCGTCGGACGTCCTGGGCGGACAGTTCGGACTCGCCGCGGTGATCCCCGGCAAGGAGGACTACGCCGGTCCGGTGCAGGCCGCACGCGCGGAACTCGCGGAGCGCGGCGCCACCGTGCACCTCGGGCGGGCGGCGACCGTCGACGACCTGACGGGCAGCGACGCGGTGGTGCTCGCATCCGGTGTCGTGCCCCGGGAGGTTGCCCTGCCCGGCGCCGACCTGCCGCACGTGCTCACCTACGAGCAGGCGCTCCGCGAGGGCGTGCCCGAGGGCAGCGTCGCGGTCATCGGCGGCGGCGGGATCGGCGTCGACACCGCCGCCTTCCTCACCGAGTCATCCGACGAGGCGGTCCGCGCCGTCGAGTTCGCCGCCCGCTGGGACGTCCCGGTCTCCACGGAACTGGTCGGTGACCTGCCACAGCGCCAGCCGACCGTGCACCGGACGGTCCGCCCGGGCCACCTGGTCACGGTGCTCCGGCGGAACGGGAAGTTCGGCCAGGGCGTGGGGCTCACCTCGCGGTGGGTGGCGCTCGGTCGGCTCCGCGACGCCGGCGTCCGGATGGTCGGTGACGTGCAGGAGTACCTCCGCATCGAACCGGGCGCGCTCTGGATCCGCGACGGGTCCGGCACGGAGGTCGCCGTCCCGGCGGACGTCGTCGTGCTCTGTGCCGGCCAGGAGGCGCGGGACGACCTGGTCGCGGGCCTCCGGTCCGCCGACGTGCCGTTCGCGGTGGTGGGCGGTGCCCGGGACGCCCGCGCGGTCGACGCCGTGCGCGCCACGAGTGAGGCCCTGGAGACGGTCCGCGCGTTGGCGCCGTGACCGCCCGGATCGAGTGCCCGGGGCGCGCCGCGCGTCGTGGCTCGCTTCCCGCTCGGGAATCTGCAAGAATGAACGGTCGAATCGTGTCCGCTCGACCCTCTATCCAGCGGATCGCGAGTCTCTCAGAGCTTCCACCGTGTGTGCCCCCACGCCCGCGGTTCCGGTTCAACCACAACACGTACGCAACAGGAGTCATTGTGGCTGTCAAGATCCGTCTCAAGCGCCTCGGCAAGATCCGAGCGCCGTACTACCGCATCGTCGTCGCCGACTCGCGCACCAAGCGCGACGGTCGTGTGATCGAGGAGATCGGCAAGTACCACCCCACCGAGGAGCCCTCGTTCATCGAGGTCCAGTCCGAGCGTGCGCAGTACTGGCTCGGCGTCGGCGCGCAGCCGACCGAGCAGGTCGCCGCGCTCCTCAAGCTGACCGGTGACTGGGCCAAGTTCAAGGGCGAGAAGGACACCGAGTCCAAGGTCAAGGTCCGCGAGCCGAAGCCGGCCTTCACGGTCGACAGCTCGAAGAAGGCCGTCCTCAAGCCCAAGTCGGAGAAGACGGCCCCGGCCGCTCCGGCAGCGGACGAGTCCTCCGACGAGACGACCGAGGCGTAGTCCTTGCTCGAATCCGCGCTGACGCACCTCGTCAAGGGGATCGTCGATCACCCTGACGACGTGCGCGTCGCCAGCTCCACCTCCGCGCGGGGCGAGGTCCTCGAGGTGCGTGTGCACCCCGAGGACCTCGGCCGCGTGATCGGTCGCGCCGGACGCACCGCGAAGGCGCTCCGCACGCTCGTCACGGCCCTGGCCGACGGCAAGCGCGTGCGGGTCGACGTGGTGGACAGCGATTCCTAGGGAGACGACCCAGCTCCGGGTGGGTCGCATCACGAAGGCGCACGGGCTCAAGGGCGGCATCAAGCTCGAGCTCTACACCGACGACCCGGATCGTCGGTTCACGCCGGGAGCGGTCTTCACGCTCCAGGTCCCCGACGACTCCCCGTGGTCGGGCAAGACCATCGCGCTCGACGAACTCCGCTGGTACAACGGCCACCCCGTCGCGTTCTTCGCGGGCGTCGCCGACCGGAGCGCCGCCGAGACCCTCGCGCGGGCGATCCTCTGGGTCGAGCAGGACACCGACGAGGACACCGGTGAGGACGACGCCTGGTACGACCACCAGCTGGTCGGCCTGAAGGTCCTCCGCGACGGCGTCGAGGTCGGCACCGTCGCACGGGTCGACCACCTGCCGGCACAGGACCTGCTCGCGGTCGACACGCCCGATCGCGGCGAGGTCCTCGTGCCGTTCGTCGCGGCGATCGTGCCCGCGGTCGACCTCGACGCCGGCACCGTCACGGTCACCCCGCCGACCGGTCTGTTCGAGGACCCGGAGGACACCAGCCGTCCCGAGACGGTGACCCCACCGGCGACCTCCCGGGCCGCCGACACCGAGGACTGACCGTGCGGATCGACATCGTCACGATCTTCCCGGAGTTCTTCGGGGTGCTCGACGTCTCCCTGCTCGGCAAGGCCCGGCAGGGCGGCCTGCTCGACCTGCACGTGCACGACCTCCGCTCGTGGACGACCGACCGGCACCGCACGGTCGACGACACCCCGTACGGCGGCGGCGCCGGCATGGTGATGAAGCCGGAACCGTGGGCCCAGGCCCTCGACGCCCTGCTCCGCCCTGACGGCTCGTCGACGCTCGTCGTGCCGACGCCCGCGGGGACGCCCTTCCGGCAGACCATCGCCCGGTCCCTCGCCGAGCACGAGCACCTCGTGTTCGCCTGCGGACGGTACGAGGGTATCGACGCCCGCGTGTTCGAGTGGGCCGCGGCGCGCAGCACGGTCGTCGAGCTCTCCCTCGGTGACTACGTGTTGAACGGCGGCGAGGTCGCGGCGATGGCCGTGATCGAGGCCGTCGGACGGCTGGTCCCGGGTGTCGTCGGCAACCCCGAGTCACTCGTCGAGGAGTCCCACGAGGACGGCCTGCTCGAGTACCCCTCCTACACGAAGCCGGCGTCGTGGCGCGGCCTCGACGTGCCGGACGTGCTGCTCAGCGGGCACCACGCGCGCGTCGCCTCCTGGCGCCACGAGCAGCAGGTGGAGCGGACGCGGCGCGTCCGTCCGGACCTGCTGCCGGACTGAGCGGGTCGACGCGACCCCTCGACGGACGGGAGGCCCGACACCAGCTGGTGTCGGGCCTCCCGTCCGTTCGTCGGTGCTGCCGCCTCAGGCGCCGCGCTGCGCGCGCCGGAGGGTGAGGACCTCCGGGCCCTGTTCCGTGACGGCGACCGTGTGCTCGACGTGCGCGGCCCGTGACCCGTCGACACTGCGGAGCGTCCAGCCGTCCTCGTCCTGGACGAGCTCGTCCGTGCCCTGCATGAGCCAGGGCTCGATCGCGACGACGAGGCCCGGTCGCAGCTTCAGTCCGCGTCCCGGGCGGCCGTCGTTCGGGACGTGCGGGTCGCCGTGCATGGTGCGGCCGACGCCGTGCCCGCCGAACTGCAGGTTCACGTCGTACCCGGCGCCCCTGGCGACCGAGCCGATCGCGGCGGAGACGTCGCCGAGCTTGTTGCCCGGGGTCGCCTGCGCGATGCCGGCGGCGAGGCACCGTTCGACCGTGGTGATGAGACGCTGGTCCTCGTCCCGGGGTGTGCCCACCTGCACGGTGACGGCGGAGTCCGCGACCCACCCGCCGACGCTCGCGGCGAAGTCGAGGCTGACCAGGTCGCCGTCCTGCAGCACGCGGTCGTACGGCAGCCCGTGCAGGGCCGCGTCGTTCACCGACGTGCAGAGGTTCTTGCCGAACGGCGACTTCCCGAAGGACGGGTGGTAGTCGACGTAGCAGCTCTCGGCGCCACGGTCCGCGATCATCCGCGCGGCCACGCGGTCGAGGTCGAGCAGGTTCACCCCGACGTCGACCGTCTCCAGCAGGATGTCGAGGACGTCGGCGACGAAACGGCCGGCGACACGCAGTCCGTCGAGTTCGGCGGGGGTGCGGAGTTCGATCATGGGACCATCCTGCCGGTTGGCTGCGGTGGGGTTGTTGTGGCATGATGATCGATCGTGCCCTGGCTGGACTCTGCCACGGGGGAGTCGCCGACACCGGGCACGCATCTCGTACTTTCCGAATTCGATCCGCGGCGACCCGTGTGCGTCCGCAGGAAGTGACACCATCATGCAGCTGCTCGACCACGTGACCGCCGGTGCCCTGCGCACCGACCACCCGGACTTCCGCCCCGGCGACACCGTCAAGGTCCACGTCAACATCGTCGAAGGCACGCGTTCGCGTATCCAGGTGTTCCAGGGCGTCGTCATCGGCCGCCAGGGCCACGGCATCGGCGAGACCTTCACGGTCCGCAAGGTGAGCTTCCAGGTCGGCGTCGAGCGCATGTTCCCGGTGCACTCCCCGATCATCGACCACGTCGAGATCGTCACCCGCGGTGACGTCCGTCGCGCGAAGCTCTACTACCTCCGCGAACTCCGCGGCAAGGCGGCCCGCCGCAAGATCAAGGAGAAGCGCGACAACTGATCGCCTTCACAGCGACGCCCGGAACGCCGGGCCCGCTGCGAGCCCCTCGTCCATGTACGGTTGTGCATCGGCGGGGGGCTCGCCCGTTCCCGGAGCCGCTCGCGCTCCGGGGGCATGCGTCCCGGGCCCCCGGGGAACAGGTCGACGAGAGTGGAAATGACGGACACGACTGAGGGCGAGGCCCGTCGCCCGCGCAACACGAAGAAGCCGCGGAACGGGGTGCTGACCTTCCTGCGGGACCTCGTCATCATCTTCATCGCGGCACTCCTGGTGTCCTTCCTGGTGAAGACCTTCCTGATCCGCTCCTTCTACATCCCCTCGGCCTCGATGCAGAACACCCTGCAGATCAACGACCGCGTGATCGTCAACGAACTCGTGCCGGACACCGTCGCCCTCAAGCGCGGGGACGTCGTCGTCTTCAAGGACCCGGGCGGGTGGCTCGACGGCGAGCAGCTGCCGAACGTGACCCCGACGTCGCCCGTCGGTCAAGCGGCCGACTGGCTGCTCACGCAGGTCGGGCTCGGGACCGGGGACAGCGACGACCACCTCATCAAGCGGGTCATCGGGCTGCCGGGCGACACCGTCGCGTGCTGCAACGACCTCGGTCAGATGACGGTCAACGGGGTCCCGATCACGGAGCCGTACCTCAAGCTCCCGGCCGGCGACACCCGTGCCTCGTCGACCGACTTCTCCGTCACCGTGCCGAAGGGCACCATCTGGGTGATGGGCGACAACCGGAACGACTCGAAGGACTCCCGGTACAACGGGGACACCCCGTCGAAGGGGTTCGTCCCCCTCTCCGACGTCACGGGCCGGGCGTTCGTCATCTCCTGGCCGATGAGCCGGTGGACCTGGCTCGACGACCATCCCGAGGTCTTCGCCGGCGTGGAGGAGCGGGACGAGTGACCCCGGTCCGTCCGTCCCTGCGGCTGGAGAAGTCGCTCTTCGCCGCCGGCCGGGTCACCGTGATCGGTGTCGACGAGGTCGGCCGTGGTGCCATCGCCGGGCCGGTCGGCGTCGGTGTCGCGGCGGTGACGGTCGACGTCCGTCGCGTGCCGCAGGGGCTGGCCGACTCGAAGCTCCTGTCCCAGGCGCGGCGGACCGAGCTCGTGCCGACGGTCACCCGGTGGGCGCGCACCGCCGTCGGGATGGCGTCCGCCGAGATCGTCGACGAGCAGGGCATCGTCGCCGCACTGGGGCTGGCCGGGGCGCGGGCGATCACGACCCTCGTCGACGACGGGGTCTCGCTCGAGGGAGCGGTGGTGGTGCTCGACGGGTCGTTCGACTGGCTCTCGCGGGCCCTGCCGTCCGAGCACCGGCCACTGGACGTCCAGGTGCGGGTGAAGGCGGACCGTGACTGCGCCTCCGTGGCCGCGGCGTCCGTCGTCGCCAAGGTCGCTCGTGACGAGCTGATGATCGCTGCGCACGACGATGCGCCGCACTACGCGTGGGCGTCCAACAAGGGGTACGGCTCGACCGCGCACTACGACGCCATCCGAACGGTCGGGCCGCATGCGCTGCACAGGAAGACCTGGTTGCACGCCGCCTCCGCGGTCGCGCTCGACGGGTTCGAGGAACTCGACCGCGTCGCCGTAGACTGAGCGCGCGATGGATGACGAAGAATTCGACGACTACGACCGCGAGGTCGAACTTGCCCTGTACCGCGAGTACCGCGACGTCGTCGGGCAGTTCCGGTACGTGGTCGAGACCGAGCGCCGCTTCTACCTGGCGAACGAGGTCGAGCTGGTCCGTCGGGACACCGAGCACGACTTCTACTTCGAATTGACGATGAACGACGTGTGGGTCTGGGACGTCTACCGGTCCGACCGATTCGTGAAGTCCGTTCGCGTTCTCACGTTCAAGGACGTGAACGTCGAAGAACTCACCGCGCGGGAACTCGAACTCCCCAAGGAACTCGCTCTCGACGAGTAGGGGATCGCCGACGCATTCGGTCATTCCGGAAACTCCTGCGATACGCTGGACCGTATTCACGATCCTGAAGGAGTGAGAAATGGCGCAGAAGGTCACTGTCCAGCTCGTCGACGATCTCGACGATTCGCCGATCGCCGCTGGCGATGGCCGCACGGTCGAGTTCGCGTTCGACGGTTCGTCCTACGAGATCGACCTGTCCAACGACAACGTCGACAAGTTCCGGGACGCGATCTCGGACTACATCGCAGCAGCGCGCAAGACCGCCGGTCGTCGCACCGGGTCGACGGGCAAGCCCTCGTCGGCGCCGAAGCGCGGCAACTCCGAGGAACTCGGCAAGATCCGCGAATGGGCGAAGGAGAACGGCTACGAGGTCTCTTCTCGTGGTCGTATCTCGACGCAGGTGCAGGAAGCGTACGCAGCCGCACACTGATCATCCCGATCGGCGTCCGTCGCCGATCACAGCAAGGGCCGGACATTCCGTGAGGAATAGTCCGGCCTTTGTCGTTGTGCGGGACATCGGGCCAACCGTTCCTCCACAGGACGGTCTTTCCGCGCGTCCATCCACAGGACACCACGAGCCTTCTCCATTCGGTCCCGGCGTTCATCATCCTGACTCCATGACGAATCGAGCAGCGCCACGAGTTCCGACCGACTCGCGGAGAGCAACGGGGATGACCGGAGAACGCCACGCCGTGGAATGGCTCGAGCGGCACGGGTTCCGGATCATCGACCGGAACTGGCGATGCGCACGCGGCGAGATCGACATCGTCGCGCGGACCGGCGAGACCATCGTCTTCGTCGAGGTGAAGACCCGGACCGGCCAGGCCGCCGGTCATCCGCTCGAAGCCGTGACGCCGCAGAAGCTCGCCCGCATGCGTCGACTCGTCCCGGCCTGGTTCCACGCGAACCGCGAGGAGACGGCGCGCGCGATCCGGCTCGACTGCATCGCCGTCACGATCGTGGCGGACCACGTGGCGATCGAGCACGTCGAGGCGATCGGATGAGTGACATCGGACGGACGTCGGCCGTGGCGCTCGTGGGGGTGCGGGGGACCCTCGTCGAGGTCGAAGCGCACCTCACCAGTCAGCTGCCGACCTTCAGCATCATCGGGTTGCCGGACACGTCGCTCGGGGAAGCCCGGGAACGCGTCCGCTCGGCAGCGACCGTCGCCGACTGCCCGCTGCCGTCACGTCGCATCACGGTCAACCTCACACCGGCCAGCGTCCCCAAGCGCGGCTCCGGGTTCGACCTGGCCATCGCGATGGCGGTCCTCGCCGCCGCGGGGACGGCTCCCGGGGCCGACCGACGGACCGTCTACGTCGGAGAGCTCGGTCTCGACGGACGCGTCCGCCCCGTGTTGGGCATCATCCCGGTCGTGCTGGCGGCCCGCGAGGCCGGGATGGACCGCGTCGTCCTGCCGATCGGGAACCTCGCAGAGGCGCAGGCCGTCCCCGGGGTGACGCTCACCGGGGTGGACTCGCTCCGGTCCGCCGCGATCGACGCCGGTGCCGATCTCCCGGCCGGGTTCGTCGACCCGGTGCTCCTCCCGGTGCCGGTCGACGACACACCACCGCCGCTCGAGCTCGCCGACGTGGTCGGCAACGCCATCGGTGTCCGCGCGGTCGTCACCGCCGCCGCGGGCGGCCACCACGTCCTCCTGCTCGGGCCGCCGGGTTCGGGCAAGACCATGCTCGCCGAACGCCTGCCCGCGCTGCTGCCGGACCTCGATGGCGACGCGGCACTCGAGGTCGCCGCGGTCCGGTCGGTCGCAGGGCACGGCGTGCGCTCCTGGACACGGCGACCGCCGTGGGAAGCGCCGCACCACTCGGCGTCGGCGGCCGCCCTGATCGGCGGCGGGACGGGGCAGCTCCGGCCGGGAGCGGTGTCACGGGCGACACGCGGTGTGCTGTTCCTCGACGAAGCCACCGAGTTCCCCCGAGCGGTCCTGGACGCGCTCCGGCAACCCCTCGAAGCAGGGCGCATCACGGTGCACCGCGCCGGCGGATCAGCCGAGTTCCCCGCCCGGTGTCAGCTCGTGCTCGCCGCCAACCCCTGTCCGTGCGGGAACGCCGGGGGTGTCGATGGCCCGGCCTGCACGTGTCCGCCGAGCGCGGTCCGGCGGTACCTCGGTCGCCTGTCCGGGCCGCTGCTCGACCGCATCGACATCCGGGTCGCGGTCGCCCGGGTGACGACCGGGACGCTCCGCGCGAGTGACGGGACGGCCCCGACCACCGATGCGGCGAGGCGGATGATCGGCCAAGCCCGGGAGCGCATGCGGACTCGGCTCCGGGGGACCGGATGGACCACGAACGCCGACGTCACCGGGACGTGGCTGCGCGGTGACGGCCGCGCCGCACCGGGTGCCTCCGACGTCCTCGACCGAGCACTCGACCTCGGCACCCTGACGATGCGCGGCTGGGACCGGGTGATGCGACTGGCGTGGACGATCGCGGACCTCGACGGCGACGACCGACCCGACCGACGACACGTCGAGCGCGCGCTCGCGCTGCGGACGGCGCTGTGAGCACCGGGGGCAGGACTGCCCGGCGCAGGAGCGTCGACCGTGCCGCCGCGCTGTCACGACTCCGTGCCGCCGTCGTACGACCCGGCGAGCTGGGCACCGACGAACTCCTCGCCCGGGTCGCCTGGTCGACGGTCATCGAGCCGGGGGACGGCACGGCCGGCGAGCTGGTGGGACGGCTGGGCGCGGGCCGCTCGATCCGTGCCGTCCTGCAGGCGCTCGACGACGGGCCGGTGGCACTCGGGGAGATGCTCGTCGACACCGGAGGCGACTCGGCGGAGGACGACGTGCGCGACGAGCTCGCCCGGGCGGCCTCGGATGCGCTCGTGCCGGCACTCGAACGGTGGCGCCCACGGCTGCTCCGCCTCGACGTCGACGCCGTCCTGGGAGCAGCCTCCGCCGTGGGGTGCACGCTCCTCGTCCCGGGTGACGAGGACTGGCCGGCCGGGATCGACGACCTCGGTGTCCATGCTCCCCTCGTGCTGTGGCGTCGAGGAACGCGTCCGGTCGGTGGCCTCCCGGGCATCTCGGTCGTGGGGGCCCGGGCGAACACGGTCCTCGGAGCGGAGGCCGCGGCGGAGATCACGTCGGCCGCGGCGGACGCCGGGTGCCTCGTCGTCTCCGGGGGCGCGTACGGCATCGACGCGGTCGCGCACCGGGTGGCCCTCGCAGCAGGTACACCCACGGTCGCGGTGCTCGCCGGCGGTGTCGACCAGCTCTACCCGGCGGGGAACAGCATCATGCTCCGGAGCGTCGCCGACCACGGAGCCCTGCTCGCGGAGTGCCCGCCCGGCACCAGACCGTCCCGGTGGCGGTTCCTCGCCCGCAACCGGCTCATCGCTGCCCTGGGGTCGGTGTCGGTCATCGTGGAGGCGGGTGCGCGGTCGGGCGCACTCAACACGGCCCACCATGCCGGGCAACTCGGGCGACCGGTCTTCGCCGTGCCGGGGCCGTACTCGTCCTCGGCGTCGGCCGGCTGCCACCGGCTGATCGCCGATCGCCGTGCCGAGATCGTCGTGCACCCGGCGGATCCCGTCGACGCGGCCCTCCGCACCCGGTCCGGGGACCCGACGACGGACCCTGCGGTGCCGATCGCCGCCGCGCGCGTCGATCCCGAGGTGCTCCGTGCCGTCGATGCCCTGAGCCGCCGGAGACCGATCCCGCTCGACGAGGTCGCCGTCCGGTCCGGGCTGTCACCGGCGGACGCGACCGACGCTCTCGCGCTCGCCGAGCTGCAAGGGCTGGTGACGCGGGGGCCTGGCGGGTGGACGGCCGCATGACACCAGACGACGGGGGGAGCCGGCGGCGGAGCGGGAGGACGACCAGCGCGACGTCCGGAGCGGGACCGGGACCGCCGTCGTCCTCCGCAGTCTCGGGTGGGGGACGGGCCGCGCACCCGGCGGGGTGACGGGAGCGTGCTCGATGCCGGCCGTACCCTGACGAGGTGCACGACGACGAGGGACACCACCGCGGGAGTGACCGGCTCGACCGGGCCGTGTCGGCGTTCCTCGAGCACGGCCGACACGGGCGCGGCCTCAGTGAGCAGACCGTGCGGGCGTACCGCGCGGACCTCGACGACCTCACGGCGTTCGCGTCCGGGCGGGGGATCGACCGGACCGACGGCATCACGCTCGAGCTCCTGCGCGACTGGTTGTGGACGGCGAACGAGCGCGGTCTGGCCCGCTCGACGATCGCCCGTCGGAGCGCGTCGGTGCGCGCCTTCACCCGGTGGGCGAGCGAGTCCGGCGTGCTGCCGGTCGACCCCGGCGTGCGGCTCCGCGCGCCGAAGGGTGCCGCGCACCTGCCGCGCGTGGTCGCACAGGACCAGGTGCGGGAGATGCTCGACGGATTGAGCGCCCGCGCGGTCGGTGACGACCCCGCCGCCCTGCGCGACCTCGCCGTGGTCGAGCTGCTCTACGCCGCCGGCATCCGGGTGAGCGAACTCGTCGGACTGGACCTGACGGACCTCGACCGGGAGCGATTGACGGTCCGGGTGCTCGGCAAGGGCGGGAAGGAACGCGTCGTGCCGTTCGGGGTGCCGGCGCGGGACGCCCTGGAGGACTGGCTCGAGCGCGGCCGACCGGCGCTCGCCGCCGCCGGTACTCCGTCGACCGGCGCACCGCCCGCTCGGACGTCCGCGGCGGGCACCGCGCTGTTCCTCGGCGACCGCGGAGCGCGACTCGGCACCAGGAGCGCCTACCGCATCGTGGCGAGACTGCTCGAAGCGCTACCGGGGGACGGGCCGAGCGGCCCGCACACCTTCCGGCACACGGCGGCGACGCACCTGTTGGACGGGGGAGCGGACCTCCGCGCCGTGCAGGAGATGCTCGGGCACGCCAGCCTCGGCACGACGCAGATCTACACGCACGTCTCGTCCGCTCGGTTGCGCGAGGTGTACCGGACGGCGCACCCCCGCGCCTGACCCGTGCCCGCTCCGACGCCGGCGGCCAGCGCGTCCTCCGGCAGCAGGACCGGCCAGGCCGGTGCCGGCAGCAACGGGAGCGGATCGACGTAGCTGCCGTCGTCCCGAGCGCCGAGGTGCAGGCACGGCGTCACGGCAGAGCAGTGCCCGGACGCGACGACCCCGACCGGCGCCCCACGGTCGACACGGTCGCCCTTCCGGACGACCGGTCGCACGGGGTCGAGGGTGCTCACGAGCCCGTCTCCGTGGTCGATGGTCACGACCGGTCGACCTCCGACCGGGCCTGCGAACGTGACGGTCCCCGCGTCGGGGGCCGTCACGGTGGTGCCAGGGTCCGCGGCGACGTCCAGCCCACGGTGCCCGGGCCCGTACTCGGTCGCCGGGGGTTCCCACGGCCGCTGGACGACGTGACGTGCCGTCGGCCAGGACCACCGGGGCCGTCCCACCGTGGACCGGGCCGCGCCGGACGGGGCGGAGGCAGGTGCTGGCTCGACGAGGCCGGTCCGTCTCATCTGGCCGTCCTGGCCGACCGCGCCGACCGCGCCGACCGCGCCGACCGCGCCACCCGAGCCACCCGCGCCGATCTGGCCGCCCGCGCCGACGCCGTGGAATGCCGCCGCCCACCCCCGCTCGCCGGGCCGGTCGACCATCCCGGCGGCACGACCCGGGGCGGCGAGGTCGGCCACACCGACCCGACCCACCGGTCCGACCAGGCCGACCACGGCCACGGCCACGGATGCAGCCAGCCCCACCCGCAGGACGCCCGGCAGCGCCCTCCGAGTCCTCATCGCGGTCGCAGTCGCCGCGGACGCCGGGACCCGTGGCCACCCAGCCCGCCACTCAGCCCGCCACGGACACCGCCACGCACCCCGCCACCGACCCGGTGCCGGCCCCCGCTCGGCACGCCGCCCCGCCACGCCCGGCACCACGCTTCCCCGTCCGCTCCTCGTCGCGCTCGTCATGCCACCCAGGCTCGCCGTCCCGACCCGGCCCCGAGGCGGACCGGAGCCCTCCTGTGGACGGAGCCCCGGGCCTCCCGGCCAGTGGAGGAGCGGGCGCCGCACGGCGCCCGATGTGCTCAACCACCCGCGAAGGGGTACTGTCAGGGCCGCTCCGGACACCGCAACGCCGCTCGGACGGCGATCCAGCCGACCGCCGGGGCACCGTGCACCACCCGGCACGGCGGCGGGAACCCAGGAGCATCGTGTCGACCAGGACCAACGAGCACGGCGAGGACCGTGCGTTCAAGGGGAAGGTCACGCTGTTCGCCGTCGCGGCGGCGGTCGGTGGCTTCCTCTTCGGCTTCGACTCGTCCGTCATCAACGGGGCGGTCGACGCGATCAAGGGGGAGTTCGACCTCTCCGACGGCGCCAGCGGGTTCGCGGTCGCCTCCGCGCTCATCGGGTGTGCGTTCGGCGCGTACTTCGCGGGACGCCTCGCGGACCGGTTCGGTCGTACCCGGATCATGTTCTGGGCCGCGGTGCTGTTCTTCGTGTCCTCGATCGGGTCGGGGTTCGCCTTCGCCACGTGGGACTTCGTCATCTGGCGCCTCGTCGGCGGACTCGGCATCGGCACCGCATCGGTCATCGCACCCGCGTACATCTCCGAGGTCTCCCCGAAGGCGATCCGCGGGCGCCTCGCGTCCTTCCAGCAGCTCGCGATCACGCTCGGCATCTTCGCCGCCCTGCTCTCCGACCAGTTCTTCGCGGTCACGGCGGGCAGCGCGTCGGCGGACGTCTTCGGCCTGCCGGCTTGGCGCTGGATGTTCCTGGTCGGTGTCGTCCCGTCGATCGTCTACGGCATCCTCGCGATCACGCTGCCGGAGTCGCCCCGGTACCTGCTCACCAAGGGCCGGAAGGACGACGCGCGTGAGGTCATGGGCAAGATCGTGCCCCGTGACACCGTGAACACGAGCCTGGAGGAGATCCAGGACGGCATCCAGAAGGAAGCGAACGAGAAGAAGGGCTCGATCCGCGGCAACCGCTTCGGCTTGCAGCCCATCGTCTGGGTCGGCATCATCCTCGCCGTCCTGCAGCAGTTCGTCGGCATCAACGTGATCTTCTACTACTCGACGACGCTGTGGCAGGCCGTCGGCTTCAAGGAGAGCGACTCGTTCCTCATCTCGACCATCACGTCGGTCGTGAACGTCCTGGTCACGTTCATCGCGATCTTCCTCGTCGACAAGGTCGGCCGGAAGCCGCTGCTCGTCGCGGGCTCCGCGGGCATGTTCGTCTCGCTGACGATGGTCGCCATCGCGTTCTCGCAGGCCCGCATCGTCGACGGTGAGCCTTCGCTGCCCGGCGCCTGGGGTGTCATCGCCCTCGTCTTCGCCAACCTGTTCGTCGTCTCCTTCGGTGCGACCTGGGGCCCGCTCATGTGGGTGCTGCTCGGCGAGATGTTCCCGAACCGCATCCGCGCCACCGCGCTCGGCATCGGCTCGGCGGCGAACTGGATCGCGAACTTCATCGTCACGATCTCGTTCCCGGTGCTGTCCGGTTTCAACCTGACGGTCACCTACGGCATCTACGCGCTCTTCGCGCTGCTGTCGCTGTTCTTCGTCATCGCGAAGATCCCCGAGACCAAGGGCCGCTCCCTCGAGGAGATGGGCATCTCGGCCGAGGGCGACACGGTCAGCGCCAAGGCCTGACGCTGCCGCCCACCCAGCCGGGAGGCCCGGATCGCGTGACCCTGCCGGGTCGCGTGATCCGGGCCTCCTTCCTCTGTTAGCATCTATCCAGCAGCGCGCTGGTCGCGCTGACTTCGCGTGTCCACCAGTGCCGGCCTCCGGCACGTCCCGCGGCCATCGGTCCTGCTCTCACGAGCGGGCGGTCACGGGGCTGGGCACCAGGGGCCACGACCACCGGTCGTGACCGACACAACCGCAACCGTGTGCACGGGCTCCGTCCCGTGCGCCGAGAACAAGGAGGGACGGCATGGCCGTCGTCACCATCCGCCAGCTGCTCGACAGCGGCGTCCACTTCGGACACCAGACCCGTCGGTGGAACCCGAAGGTGAAGCGCTTCATCCTCGCCGAGCGCTCGGGCATCCACATCATCGACCTGCAGCAGTCGTTGGCCTTCATCGACCGTGCGTACGACTTCGTCAAGGAGACGGTCGCGCACGGTGGCACGATCCTCTTCGTGGGCACCAAGAAGCAGGCGCAGGGCTCCATCGCCGAGCAGGCGACCCGCGTCGGCCAGCCGTACGTCAACCAGCGTTGGCTCGGCGGTCTGCTCACGAACTTCCAGACGGTCTCCAAGCGCCTCGCGCGCATGAAGGAGCTCGAGGAGATCGACTTCGACGACACGACGAAGGGCTTCACCAAGAAGGAGCTCCTCATCAAGAAGCGCGAGCTGGACAAGCTCCACAAGACCCTCGGTGGTATCCGCAACCTCACGCGGACCCCGAGCGCGCTCTGGATCGTCGACACCAAGAAGGAGCACCTCGCCGTCGACGAGGCGCAGAAGCTCGGGATCCCGATCATCGGCATCCTCGACACCAACTGCGACCCGGACGAGATCACCTACCCGATCCCGGGCAACGACGACGCGATCCGCTCCGTCGGCCTCCTCACCCGCATCGTCGCCGACGCCGCGGCCGAGGGTCTGAAGACCCGCCACAACGGTGGCGACGACGACGCGGCCGCCGAGCCGCTCGCCGAGTGGGAGCAGGAGCTCCTCGGTGGCGACAGCGCGACGCCGGCCGCCGACGCCGCCCCCGAGGGTGCGACCGTCGCCGAGAACGACGCTGACGCCCAGGTCGCCGCGAAGGAGATCGGCGAGCCGATCGCCGACGCCGACAAGAACGCCGAGCCGACGGCCGAGGCCGCCGCCGCTGCGGAGACCACCCCCGCCGAGTGAGCACCCGGGGCGCCGGACCGTCACCGGTCCGGCGCCCCTGCTCCGCTCCCCACTCTCCACACACGCACAGTCCAGAAAGGACTCCAGGCAATGGCAAACTTCACCGCTGCTGACGTGAAGAAGCTCCGCGAGGACCTCGGCGCCGGCATGATGGACGCCAAGAACGCCCTCGTCGAGGCTGACGGCGACTACGACAAGGCCGTCGAACTGCTCCGCATCAAGGGCGCGAAGGCCGTCGCCAAGCGCGACGACCGTGCGACCTCGGAAGGTGTCGTCGTCGCATCGGCCGACAACGGTGCCGCCACCGTCGTCGAGCTCGCCAGCGAGACCGACTTCGTCGCGAAGAACGAGAAGTTCACGACCCTCGCCGACAAGGTGCTCGGTGCGGTCGCCGCTGCCGGTGCCACCGACGTCGCCTCGGCGAACGCGGCCCCGCTCGACGGCAAGACCGTCCTCGAGGTCGTCAACGAGAGCGCCGCGGCGCTCGGCGAGAAGCTCGAGGTCCGCACGGTCCGCCGTGTCGAGGGCTCGGCCTTCGAGATCTACCTGCACAAGACGAGCCAGGACCTGCCGCCGCAGATCGCCGTCGTCGTCGCCTACGAGGGTGACAACGCCGCCGAGGCCCGTTCCATCGCGCAGCACGTCGCGTTCGCGAACCCGTCGTACCTCACGCGCGACGAGGTGCCGGCCGACGCGATCGAGAAGGAGCGCGCCACCGTCGAGGCGATCACGCGCGAGGAGGGCAAGCCCGAGGCCGCCCTCCCGAAGATCGTCGAGGGTCGCGTCAACGCCTTCATCAAGGGCATCTCGCTCCTCGACCAGGACTACGCGAAGGACAACAAGATCTCCGTCGCGAAGGCCGCCGAGAACGCCGGCATCACGATCCAGGGCTTCGCCCGCGTCAAGGTCGGCGCGTAACGAACCCATGACGGGGCCAGGAACCAACCGGTTCCTGGCCCCGTTGTCGTGCGCCCCGGCGCACCGAGTACATTTCCACGAGACCACGACGAAGGGTGCTTGACACATGACCGACGAGAAGACCGGACGCCGACGGGTCCTGCTGAAGCTCTCGGGAGAGGCGTTCGGCGCCGGTTCCCTGGGCGTGAACCCCGACGTGATCAGCTCCATCGCGAAGGAGATCGCGAACGCCGCTCGCGAGGTCGAGGTGGCCGTGGTCGTCGGTGGGGGGAACTTCTTCCGCGGTGCCGAGCTGTCGCAGCGCGGCATGGACCGGGGCCGTGCGGACTACATGGGCATGCTCGGTACCGTCATGAACGCCCTCGCCCTCCAGGACTTCCTCGAGCAGGCCGGGGCCGCCACCCGTGTGCAGTCGGCGATCAGCATGACCCAGGTCGCCGAGCAGTACATCCCGCGTCGCGCCGAGCGGCACCTCGAGAAGGGCCGCGTCGTCATCTTCGGTGCGGGCGCCGGCCTGCCCTACTTCTCGACCGACACCGTCGCCGCGCAGCGTGCGCTCGAGATCGGTGCGGACGAGGTGCTCGTCGCCAAGAACGGCGTCGACGGCGTGTACTCCGCCGACCCGAAGAAGGACCCGACCGCCGAGAAGCTGCACCACGTCACCTACCAGGACGCACTCCTCAAGGGGCTCAAGGTCGTCGACGCCACCGCGTTCTCGCTCTGCATGGACAACGGCATGCCGATGCACGTGTTCGGCATGGAGGGCGAGGGCAACGTCCGCGCCGCGATCCAGGGCGAGCGCATCGGGACCGTCGTCAGCAACTGACCGGGTCCCGACCGCCGACTGACTAGACTCGACCCGTACCGAAGGAGAACCACCGTGATCAGTGACGTCATGACCGAGGCGACCGAGAAGATGGCGAAGGCCGTCGACGTCGCGAGGGACGACTTCGCCACCGTCCGCACCGGCCGCATCAACGCCGCGCTCTTCCAGAAGATCCCGGTCGAGTACTACGGTTCGCCGACCCCGCTCGCGCAGCTCGCGTCCCTCCAGACGCCGGAGGCCCGCACCCTCATCGTGACGCCGTACGACAAGTCGGCGCTCAAGGAGATCGAGCGTGCGATCGCGACCTTCCCGAACCTCGGGGCCAGCCCGACGAACGACGGCGAGATCGTCCGCGTGACGATCCCCGAGCTCTCGGCCGAGCGCCGCAAGGAGTTCGTGAAGATCGTCAAGGGGAAGGGCGAGGACCACAAGGTCGTCCTCCGCAACATCCGCCGCAAGGCCAAGGACGACCTCGACGCGCTGAAGGGCGAGGTGTCCGACGACGACATCGCCCGCAGCGACAAGGAGCTCGACGCGCTGACGAAGAAGCACGTCGACCAGATCGACGAGGCGCTGAAGAAGAAGGAAGCCGAACTCCTCGAGGTCTGATGCGCCGTCCGGACCAGGGCGACGACCGCCCCACATCAGATGACCGCCGCATGACGGGGTTCCGACAGGACTTCGACGCGCGGGCGAGGGCGGCCCGGAGCGACTTCGAGGCGCAGATCCGGCAACGTCGTGCCGAGTTCGGTGTGCGCAACGAAGCACTGACCGCCCGCACCGGGCGGAACCTGCCGGCGGCGATCGCGATCGCACTCGCGTTCGCGGTGGTCATGCTCGCGTCGCTCCTGGTCTTCAAACCGGTGTTCATGCTCGTCGCCGCGTTCCTGCTCGGCGTCGGCGTCTACGAGCTCGCGAGCGCGATGCGGTTCGCGGGTCGTGACGTCCCGAGGATCCCGAGCGTCGCGGTCGCGGTCGCGACCGTCCCGGCCGCCTTCCTCGGCGGGCAGGACTGGGCGCTGTCGACGCTGCTCGGCGGCGTCGTCGTCATCTCGGTGTGGCGCCTCGTGGAGGTCGCCTTCGCCCGCACGAAGCCGTCGGCGCAGAACGTCGTCCGCGACCTCACGAACGGGTTGTTCGTCCAGGCGTACGTGACGCTGCTCGGTGCCTGCGTGGTGCTCCTGTCCGCGCAGGACCACGGCGAACGCTGGGTGATCGCGTTCATCCTCGTGGTCGTCGCGGTGGACACCGGGGCGTACGCGACGGGCATCAACCTCGGCAAGCACCCGATGGCGCCGCGCATCAGCCCGAAGAAGACGTGGGAGGGCTTCGGGGGATCGGTCGCGGCGAGCATCCTCGTCGGCATCCTCGTCACGTGGCTGATGCTCGGACTGCCCTGGTGGACCGGGATCATCCTCGGGGTGCTCATCTCCGGATCGGCCACGCTCGGGGACCTCACCGAGTCGATGATCAAGCGCGACCTCGGGATCAAGGACATCTCATCGTTCCTGCCGGGCCACGGCGGGCTGCTCGACCGGATCGACAGCATCCTGCCGTCGGCGGCCATCGCGTACCTGATGTACCTCGTCATCGTGCGCTGACCACACCCCGGACGGGGCTCCGCGCACGCTGTCCCCGCGCGTCCAGGAAGTGCTCCGACACAGGCCTGGCACAATGGCGCCGTGCCTTCGACGTTCCCGACTGCCCCCCGCTCGGTCCTCGGCTACGACGCCGACGAGGTCGAGCGTTTCCTCGAGGACGCTCGGCGTGCCTACACCGCGAACGACAGCGCCCCCGGGATCGAGGCGGCGAAGATCCGCGCGACCGCCTTCTCGATGAAGAAGGGCGGCTACTCGACGCAACACGTCGACGCCGCGCTGGAGCGTCTCGAGGACGCGTTCGCCGCACGTGAGCGTGAGCGGGAGATCGCCGACGTGGGCCAGAAGGCCTGGTACGCGGAGGCTCGGAGCAAGGCGTCCGACGTGGTCGCACGACTCGGCCGACCCGACGGGCAGCGGTTCCAGCGCGTGAGCGTCCTGACGACCGGCTACCACCCGAAGGACGTCGACGCGTTCTCGCGCCGGCTGCACGGCTACTTCAAGGACGGCAAGCCGCTGAGCCTGACCGAGGTCCGGTCGATCGTGTTCCGTCCGAAGCACGGCGGGTACCGCGAAGCCCAGGTCGACGCCCTCCTCGACGCCGTCGTCGAGGTCATGCTCGCCGTGCGCTGAGGGACCGGCGCAGCGGGCCGCATCGGCGCCTGCCGAATCGCCGTCCCCAGGTGCTTCGCTTTCCGTGATCGTTCCGTTATCCTGGTTGGACTCATGGGCAGGCACACGGCAGACACTCGATCCGACCGCGCGAACCGCGAGCTGCACGATCACGCGATCGTCAGCGAGCGACGAGCGGCGAAGAACCGAACGCGCACGGCGGAGACCTCGGTCGTCCGTCCCACCCCGGCCCAGCAGGAGCAGCCCGTCGCTCCCGTCATCGCGCCGGTGTCCGTCGCAGCGAACCGCGTCTCCGACGCCGAGGCCACGCGCGCCGCAGCTGTCGTGACCGCTCCCGCCGCCCGGATCGTCCGCCGGTCCCGCGCGCGGTCCGTCGCGCCGTCGAAGCCGTCGACCCCGCGGTCCTTCAACGGGTTCGTGCGGCAGCGTTCGACGATCCCGGCGATGTCGTTCCTCGCCGTGTCGGCCTTCGTCGGTGGATCGCTGTTCAACCCGATGCAGACCGACGCCGCCACGGCCGCGCCCGTGCTCGCCCCGGCTCCGATCTCCACGCCCCAGCAGTTCTCGGCGCACGGCACGTACGGGGACTTCGACGCGGCCCGCGACGGGTTCGACGTCGTCAAGCCCGCGCCGAAGCCGACTCCCACGCCGACTCCGACCGCCACGCCCGCGGGGACCGACAGTGCGTCGAGCGACACCGCGTCGACCGAGGACGACGCCACCGCAGCGCAGCCCGCCGCGAGCACGCCCCTGGCCGCCACCGCAGCGACGCCGGACCCTGGTAGCGCCCAGGCGATCGCGCAGCAGATGGTCGCCGCCCGCGGGTGGGGCAACGACCAGTACAGCTGCCTGGTCTCGCTCTGGAACAAGGAATCCGGCTGGCGGGTGAACGCCTACAACCCGAGCGGTGCGTACGGCATCCCGCAGTCCCTCCCGGGCAGCAAGATGGCCTCCGCCGGTGCCGACTGGCAGACGAACCCCGCCACGCAGATCACCTGGGGACTCAACTACATCACCGGTGTCTACGGCACGCCCTGCGGCGCCTGGGCGCACAGCGTCTCGTACAACTGGTACTGATCGGCGATCGCGGTGCCGCGGAGCAACCGGCCGCGTCGCCCGCGTGGTCGTGGCCACGATGACGTCCCTGAGGGGGCCGGACTCGAGCGACTGACGGGCGGTTGGCGCCGGACCGAAGTCCGTCGTGGCCGCGAGTGGTCGGTGCAACCGATCTCGGCAGCATCGGCGCAGAAGGAGTACCTCTGCCCGGGCTGCGGCCTGACGATCGAACCCGGGATCGCGCACGTCGTGGTGTGGCGTGCGGACGGGGTGCTCGGCGACGCCGCCGACCTCGCTGCGCGCCGTCATTGGCACCACCACTGCTGGAGCATCGCATGACGACCGGACACCCCGAGGGACACGCCCGCGAGCCGGTCGCGCCCGGCGAGGAGATCCGTTCCGGCACCGTGCTGCCTGCTCGGCGGACGGACGTGGAGCTCGTCACCGACGACCACCTGACGCTGGTGGGGGAGTTGGCCGAGCCGCTGGACCGACCGGCACGGGGGACACTCGTCACGCTGCACCCGCTGCCCACCGCGCAGGGCTTCATGGACTCGCACGTCCTGAAGAAGGCCGCGGCCCGGCTCCCCGCGCTGGCCGACCTGGCCGTCCTGCGGTTCAACTTCCGCTCCGTCACCTCACCGCGCGGGACGTCCGAGGGTGTCTTCGGCGACGGGGTGTCCGAGGGCTTCGACCTCCGGGCCGCCGTCGACGAGGTCATCACGCGGGGCCTGCCGGCGCCGTGGCTCGTCGGGTGGTCCTTCGGGACGGAGGTCATCCTGAAGCACGCGCTCGAACACGTCGGGGCCGGGAACGTCGCCGGGGTCGTCCTGCTGTCGCCACCGCTGCACCGGACCACCGACGAGGAGCTCGCCCGGTGGTCGGGCGTGGGCGTGCCGCTGGTCGCCCTCGTCCCCGAGCACGACGACTTCCTCGTGCCGGACGATGCGGTCCGCCGGTTCGCCGTCGCACCGGACGTCCGGGTCGTGCCCGTCGCCGGCGCGAAGCACCTGTGGGTGGGGGAGAAGTACGTGCGGGTCGTCCTCGACGCCGTCGCGGACCTCGTCGTGCCGGGTAGCGCTCCGCTGCCCACGCACTGGCCGACGCAGGCCTAGCCCGACCAGCGCCGACCCCGGGCGACCGGTCAGTGCGCCGCGTCGCCGTCCGTCTCGAGCCGGGCCTGGTCCGCGTCGTCCGCGCCGACCGTGGCGGGACGAGCGGCGCCCTGCTCCTCGATGACGCCTGCCGCGTGCGTGAGCACGCCCCGCAGGTTCTCCAGGTAGCCGGCCACGGCCTCCCGCTCGGTGCGGATGGCGCCGAGACGGTCCTCGGCCTCGGCCAGCAGGAGCGCCGTCCGCTCCTCGGCGTCGGCCACGAGTCGGTGCGCACGTTCCTGGGCGTCCCGGACCAGGTCCGCGGCTCGTTCCCGGGCGTCGGACTCCTGCTGTCGTGCGACGTCGGCGGCCTCTCGCTCGAGGCGGTCGGCGATCTCCCGGGCGGCGGCGGCGCGACGCGTCGCGTCGGCGAGCTGCAGGTTCGCCTCGTCGAGGTACTTCTGCGTCTCGGTCACGGTGGCGCGGTGGCGTTCCAGGTACTCCTGCTCGGCGTCGTCCCGTCGAGCGGCCAACTCCGTCTCGAGGGCGGCCCGAGCGTCCTCCCGTTCGCGTTCGACGGTCGCCCGGGCTTCGTCGCGCTCCTGCGCGAGGGCGGCGCGTGCCGTGTCGATCTCCTGTCGCAGGGCGGTCCGCTCGGCGAACAGGGCGTCGAGCTCGGCGCTCCGTCGATCGGCGATCTCGGTGTCGACCTCGGCGTGCTCGCGCTCCCGCCGTGCGGCGAGTTCGTTCTCGTGCTCCCGTGCAGCCCGCTCCGCTGCGGCTTCGGCGGCCTCGCGCTCCCGCTGGATGCGGTCGAGGTGGTCGGCCGTCTCGCGCTCGATCCGTTCCGTGGTCTCCTGGACGCGGCGGGCGTTCTCGGCGGCGGTCTGCTCGGTGTCGACACGGAGCTGCGCGTGCGCGGCCTCGATCTCCTGCTCGAGCGCGGTCCGCGCCCCGGCGAGTTCGCGTTCCCACGTGGCCCGGGCGGCGGCGAGGTCCTCGTCGAGCTGTCGGCGGCGGTCGTCGACCTCGGCTGCGAGTTCAGCGCGGCGGCGGTCGACCTCGGCGGCGAGCTCCGCGCGCGCGCTCTCGACCTCGAGGTCCAGGGCCTGTCGGGCTGCGCCGTGTTCGCGCTCCCAGGCCGTGCGCGCCTCGGTGAGGGTGCGGTCGAGGGCTTCGCGGCGGGTGCTCTCCTCGCGGTCGAGGTCCTCGAGTCGGCGGGTCTGGTCGGCTTCGAAGACGCTGCGACGGTGCTCCGTCTCGCGCTCGAGGTCGGCGGCGGCACGGCGGGCGGCTGCCGACTCCCGCTGCGCGACCTCACGGAGTTCGGCGACCTCGTGCTCGACCTGGGCGCGGAGCGCGTTCGTCTCGCGGATCGCGACCGACCGCACCTCGGCTGCTTCGGTCACGGCGGCCCCGCGGACGGCGGCGGCCTCGTTCCGGGCGTCCTGCACGAGGATCCCGGCTTCGGCACGCGCCCGCTCCACCGTGTCGGCCGACTCGGCCCGGGCGCGGGAGAGCTCGTTCGTCGCCCGGGTCCGCGCGTCCTCGAGCGTGTCGTGCGCCTCGTCGCGTGCTTCGCGCAGGACGCGCTCCGCTTCGGTCCGGCTGGTGGCACGGAGCCGCTGGGCGTCGATGTCGGCCTGGCTGATGAGCCGCGTCGACTGTTCCTCGGCCACGCGGAGCGTCGACTCCAGGCGGGTACCGAGGCCGCTGTACGTCGGCGTGCCAGCCTCGTCCAGTTCGCCCTGCAGGTCGGAGACGCGGGACTGCAGCAGGCGGATCTCCTTCGCCGCCTCGGCCCGGTCGGTGTTCGACTTGATGAGCTCGCGGCGGAGGTCGTTCAGAGCACGGTCGACCTCGTCCTTGCGGTACCCCCGCAGTTCGGTCCCGAACTCTGCCTCGTCGTTCGCCACGCGTCGCTCCCTGCGGTCGTCCCGGACCACCCCGTGCGGTCCGGACCCCGAGTGTAGTGGTGCGTCCAGGTCGGCCCCTGGAGGCGTGGACCAGGCCCGGGGGATGCGCCTCACAGCTGTCCTGGGTACCCTGGACCGTTGTTTCGCGCGCCGTCCACCCCACCCCGGCGCGGAGGGAGAGAGTCCGTGCGGTTCGTCCTGGCGATCGTCAGTTTCGTCATCGGGGTGCTCCTCGTCGGTCTCGGCGTCGGGCAGCGCACGGTGTTCGCGCCCCCGTCCTCGATCGTCGCCGCGACCAGCGGTACGACGTCCGCCCCGGTGACCGTGATCCCGGGGAGCGTGCTCAACGCCAACCCCGGCTACCAGCGAATCAGCGTCTCCGGCACGGGGAAGGTGTTCGCGGCCTACGGCAGGACGTCGGACGTCGACGCCTGGGTCGGCGATGCCGCACACACGACCCTGCGCTACGACGCCGCAGCGGGCAAGCTCACGGCGCGCACCACCGGGACCGCGACGGAGGTACCGGACCCGCGGGGCAGCGACCTCTGGTACCAGGAGTACGACGACGCCCGGCAGTTCACCGTGCGGCTGCCCGCGGACGTGTCCCTCGTGGTCGCCTCCGACGGGTCGGCGCCGGCCCCGTCGGACGTCTCCGTCACGTGGCCCCGCGACACCGCGACACCGTCCGTCGGTCCGCTCCTGACCGTCGGCGGGTTGTTCGTCCTCGGTGGGGTCGTCCTGCTGGTCTGGGCGTTCCTGCACCAGCGTCGGTCCCGTGGTCCGCGTCGTCGGAGCGGGGGCGGACGACCGCCGCGTGTCCGTGCCTCCCGTCGTGCCGCCGCTGCCGGGGCACAGGTCCCGGCACGGAGCCGACGCGGTCGTCGGTCCTTCGTGGCCGTGCCGGTGCTCGTCGCCGGTGCGCTCGTGCTGAGCGGTTGTTCATCCGAGTACTGGCCCCAGGGCGGCGACGCGGGCGCGACGCCCACACCGACCGCCACGGCGACCGGCGGTGCCGCACCTGCCCCGGCCACGGCCGCCACGAAGCAGCAGATCTCGCGGATCGTCTCCCGCGTCGCCGACGTCGCCGAGCAGGCGGACGCGGACAAGGACGCCGACCTCGCCGGTACCCGGTTCGCCGGACCGGCCCTGGAGCTCCGGAAGGCCAACTACGCGATCCGGGACGCCGATGCAGAGGCGAAGCCGCTGCCGGCGATCGCGGCGGACGACGTCTGCGTGGCGCTCCCGCAGCAGACGGACTCCTGGCCGCGGACGGTCTTCGCAGTCGTCGCCGCGGACTGCTCCGACGAGCAGACCGCCCCGCAGGCGTTGACGCTCGTGCAGCAGGACGCCCGTTCCGACTACAAGGTGGAGTACGCCGTCTCGCTCGAGGCGGACGCGCAGCTGCCCTCGCTCGCCCCAACCGCGATCGGTGCCGCGCAGCTCGCCCCGGACTCGAAGCTCCTCGCGCTCGCTCCGGACGAGGTGGCGGCGGCCTACGCGGACATCCTGTCCAAGGACGCCGAGAGCCCCTCCGCGGACCTGTTCGCGGGTGACGGCGACGACCTCCGCACCCGGATCGGCAAGTCCTACAAGGACGAGAAGGCGAAGTCGCTGGACGACACGGCCGAGATCGCGTTCTCCTCGGAGATCCCGGACGACACCCCGCTGGCACTCGCCACGAACACCGCGGGTGCGCTCGTCTCCGTGGACCTCGACGAGGTCGAGGAGGTCACGCCGACGGCCACCGGGGCGAAGGTCAACACCGAGGGCGCCGTGAAGGCGCTGTCGGGCGTCGACTCGAGCACGAAGGGCGTGCGGGCGACGTACGGCGTCCAGCTGCTCTTCTCCGTGCCCCCGGTGGGCTCGGACGACAAGATAGAACTCCTCGGGTTCACCCAGGGCCTGATCGCAGCTAGTGAGGTGCAATGACCAACGTCCCCCCGACCCCGTCCAGCCTGCGCGGAGCGGTCGACCTCTCGTCCCTCGTCGACCGCGCACAGCGGCCGCAGACCGCCCCCGCGACCACCGGTGCCGGTACGCCCGCGCCGACCGGTGCGGGACAGCCCGACGGCGTCCTGAGCGTCCCGTCGCTGGTCATGGACGTCACGGACCAGAGCTTCCAGGACGTCGTGCAGCTGTCGACGGTCGTCCCGGTCATCGTGGACATCTGGGCCGAGTGGTGCGGGCCGTGCAAGCAGCTCTCCCCGGTGCTGGAGCGTCTGACCGAGGAGTACGCCGGCCGTCTCGTGCTCGCCAAGGTCGATGCCGACACGAACCCGCAGCTCGTGCAGGCCTTCCAGGCGCAGTCGATCCCCACGGTGGCCGCGGTCATCGGTGGACGTCCGCTCGGGCTGTTCGTCGGTGCACTGCCGGAGGCCGAGGTCCGCGACGTCTTCGAGCAGGTGCTCCAGGCCGCGGAGCAGAACGGCGTCGCGGGCCGCGTGCAGGTCGACGGCGCTGCGGACGTGCCCGAGGGCGCCGAGCAGGGTGAGCCGGAGCCCGAGCCGCTGCCCCCGCACCACCAGGCCGCGTACGACGCGATCGAGCGCGGGGACTACGCCGCCGCGATCGCGGAGTACCGGACCGCGATCCTGCAGGACCCGCACGACCAGATGGCCGTCGCCGGGCTGGCGCAGGTGTCGCTCCTCGACCGGCTGTCCGGACGGACCGCGGACGAGATCCGCGCCGCCGCGGGAGCCGACCAGCGCGACGTCGCCGCACAGCTCGCGGTCGCCGACCTCGACATCAGCGGCGGGCACGTCGAGGACGCCTTCGGACGCCTGCTCGACCTCGTGCCCACGGTCTTCGGCGAGGACCGCGAGGCACTCCGGGTCCGTCTGGTCGAGTACTTCGAGCTCATCGGCTCCGAGGACCCGCGCGTCGTCGCGGCGCGACGGCGGCTCGCCAACGCGCTGTACTGAGCAGCCGCCGCGGAGCGGCCCCACGACGGACGGGAGGCCCGGTACCAGCTGGTACCGGGCCTCCCGTCCGTCGTCGCGTCGGTGCGCTACTCCGCCAGGCGCAGCCAGACCGCGCCGAGCGGCGGCACCACGAGGTTCGCCGAGGCGGGCCGGCCGGCCCACGGGACGTCCTCGGCCTGCACGGCGCCGAGGTTGCCGACACCGGAGCCGCCGTAGGCCGACGCGTCGGTGTTCAGCACCTCGTTCCACGTCCCCGCGGTCGGCAGACCGAAGCGGTGCTCGACGGGGACGCCGGAGAAGTTGACGAACACGGCGATGCGCTCGTCACCGGCCTTGCGGAGGAAGCCGAGCGTGGAGTGCGGTGCGTCGCCGCCCTCGAGCCACTCGAAGCCGTCCTGCGTGGCGTCGTGCGTCCAGAGCGCCGGGTTGTCCTTGTAGACACGGTTCAGCTCGGCGACCAGGTCCTGGACACCGCGGTGTCCCGGGTCGTCGAGGAGCCACCAGTCGAGACCGTTCGCCTCGCTCCACTCGCTGGGCTGCGCGAACTCCTGTCCCATGAACAGCAGCTGCTTGCCCGGGTGCGCCCACATGAACGCCAGGTAGGCACGGACGTTCGCGAGCTTCTGCCACTCGTCGCCGGGCATCTTGCCGTAGAGCGAGCCCTTGCCGTGCACGACCTCGTCGTGGCTGATCGGCAGCGTGAACTGCTCGCTGAACGCGTAGACGAACGAGAACGTGATCTCGTCGTGGTGGTAGGAGCGGTACGCCGGGTCGCGCTCGACGTACTGGAGCGTGTCGTGCATCCAGCCCATGTTCCACTTCTGGCCGAACCCGAGCCCGCCCGCACTCGTCGGCTGCGTGACACCGGGCCACGAGGTCGACTCCTCGGCGATCATCACGATGCCGGGGTAGCGCTTGTACGCGGTGGCGTTCGTCTCCTGCAGGAGTGTGATCGCCTCGAGGTTCTCGCGGCCGCCGTGGATGTTCGGCAGCCACTCGGTGCGGGAGTAGTCGAGGTACAGCATCGAGGCCACGGCGTCGACGCGGAGGCCGTCGATGTGGAACTCCTCCAGCCAGTACAGCGCGTTCGCGACGAGGAAGTTCCGCACCTGCGGCTGCCCGAAGTCGAACACGTAGGTGCCCCAGTCGAGCTGCTCGCCGCGACGGGGGTCCGGGTGCTCGAACAGTGCGTAGCCGTCGAACTTCGCCAGCGCCCACTCGTCCTTCGGGAAGTGCCCGGGGACCCAGTCCATGATGACGCCGATGCCGGCCGAGTGCAGCCGGTCGATGAGGTAGCGGAGGTCGTCGGGGGAGCCGAAGCGCGCGGTCGGCGAGTAGTACCCGGTGACCTGGTAGCCCCACGAGCCGCCGAACGGGTGCTCGGCGAGCGGCAGGAACTCCACGTGGGTGAAGCCGGTGTACTGGACGTGCCCGATGAGGTCGTCCGCGACCTCGCGGTAGCTCAGGCCGGGGCGCCACGAGCCGAGGTGCACCTCGTAGATGCTCATCGGCCGGTCGTGGGTCGTCGACGCGGCACGCTCGGCCATCCACCGGTCGTCGCCCTCGGACCAGGTGTGGTGGGCGCTCGTGATGACGGACGCGGTGAGCGGCGGGACCTCGGTGCGGCGGGCGAACGGGTCCGCCCGCTCCACCCAACCGCTGTCGGTGAGGATCTGGAACTTGTACCGCTGGCCCTCGAGGGCGCCGGGCCAGAACAGTTCCCAGACGCCGAGGTCGTTGAGACGGCGCATCGCGGTCGTGCGGCCCTCCCACCCCTCGAAGTCGCCGATCACACGGACGGCGGTGGCGCGGGGCGCCCAGACGGCGAAGGCGACGCCCTCGACGTCGTCGACGATCTGCACGTGTGCGCCGAGGTGGTGCCAGAGCTGCTCGTCGCGGCCCTCGCCGAACAGGTGCAGGTCGAGCTCGCCGAGCGTCGGGGCGAACCGGTACGCGTCGTCGGTGGTCCAGGTGGCGTCGTCTTCGTAGTCCGCCTCGACGCGGTAGCGGCCGAGCTCGCCGGTGGTGGCACCGGCCCAGACGCCCTCGCCCTCGTGTCGGAGCTCGACGTCGTCGCCGTCCGGACGGACGATCCGGACCGCCGTGGCCAGGTGGCGGACGACGCGGACGCTCGTCCCGCCCTCGACCGGGTGCGGGCCGAGGACGTCGTGCGGCTGCGACCAACGGCCTTCGGCGACCTGCTGGCGGATCCACTCGTCGACCGGTGCGGGGACCGGCTCGGTGGCCGTCGCGGACGCCGTCGTGGTCTGCGGCGGGACCTCCGTCCGGGAGGCGGGGGTCGCCTCCGGAGCGACAGGCGCGTCGCTGGTCAGCCCGCCGGTGAGCGTCGCCGACTCCGGGACGTCCCGGGAGGGCGACTCGGGCTGCGCGGCGGGCGCGCCGGGCAGGTCCTCGCCGGGTGCCGAGGTGTTCGGCTCGACGCGCTCGGTCCGGGGCTGCTCCGACCGACGGGGGAGCGCGGGCGGCGGCGGCGGGACCGGGGGCAGGCCGGGGCCGGTGCCGGGCGTGCCCGCCGCGGGGGCCGACGTGGACGGCTTCTGCTCGGGTGTGGTGTTCGGGTCGGTCATCGGTGCGGTCCTTCCACGACGAGCAGGTGCACGGGCTCCTGGAAGGCATCCAGGCGCACGTAGTTGGCGGAGCCCCAGGTCCAGCGGGCACCGGTGACGACGTCGCGGACGTCGAACAGGGTGCCGGGCTCGAGCCCGAGGGCGGTGAGGTCGAGGTGCACGGTGGTCTCCCGCGAGGAGTGCGGGTCGACGTTCGCCACGACGATGACGGTGTCGTCACGGCCCGATCGGTTGTACTGCCCGGGCAGGTGCTTCGAGTACACGACGATCGCGTCGTCCTCGGCGGAGTGGATCGTCGTGTTCCGGAGCTGGCGGAGCGCGGGGTGCGCCGACCGGAGGCGGTTGAGCATCGTCACGTACGGGGCCAGGCTCGCGCCCTCGGCCTCGGCGAGCGCGAAGTCACGCGGCTTGTACTCGTACTTCTCGTTGTCGATGTTCTCCTCGGAACCCGGCCGGGCGACGTCCTCGAAGAGCTCGTACCCGGAGTACATGCCCCAGGTCGGGGCGCCGGTGGCGGCGAGGGCGGCACGCACCTTGTACCCGGCGCGACCGCCGTACTGCAGGAACTCGGTGAGGATGTCCGGCGTGTTCACGAAGAGGTTCGGGCGCAGGTAGGCGCTCGTCTCGTGGGACAGCTCGTCGAAGTAGGTCTCGATCTCCTCCTTCGTGTTCCGCCACGTGAAGTACGAGTACGACTGCTGGAACCCGGTCTCGGCGAGCGCCCGCATCATCGCCGGGCGGGTGAACGCCTCGGCGAGGAAGACGATGTCGGGGTGCTCGTCGCGGACCTCGCGGATGACCCGCTCCCAGAACCAGAGCGGCTTGGTGTGCGGGTTGTCGACGCGGAAGATCCGGACACCGAACGCGATCCAGTGCCGCAGGACCCGCAGGACCTCGGCGACCAGGCCCTCGGGGTCGGTGTCGAACTGGATGGGGTAGATGTCCTGGTAGCGCTTCGGCGGGTTCTCGGCCGTGGCGATCGACCCGTCGGCGCGGACCGTGAACCACTCCGGGTGCTCGGTGACCCAGGGGTGGTCGGGGGAGCACTGCAGGGCGAAGTCGAGCGCGACCTCCATCCCGGTGTTCTTCGCCGTCTCGACGAAGTCCCGGAAGTCGTCCTCGGTGCCGAGGTCGGGGTGGATGGCGTCGTGGCCGCCCTCGGGGCCACCGATGGCCCAGGGGCTGCCGGGGTCGTCGGGGCCGGCGGTCAGGGTGTTGTTCGGTCCCTTGCGGGCCGTCGTGCCGATCGGGTGGATCGGCGGCAGGTAGACGACGTCGAAGCCCATCCGGGCGACGGCGGGCAGGCGACGTGCCGCGGTGCGGAAGTCACCGCTCTTCCACGAGCCGTCCGGGTTGCGCTTGGCGCCCTCGCTGCGGGGGAAGAACTCGTACCAGGCACCGACTCCGGCGCGGGTGCGCTCGACGTCGAGCAGCTGCGTCGCGGAGCGCGTCCGGAGCGAGGTGAGCGGCGACTCGGCGAGCTCGGCGACGACACGGGGGTCGTCCACGGCGGCGAGGCGCTCGGCCGGGTCGAGGTCCTCGTCCTGCAGGCGGGCCGCTGCGCGGGCGGCCGTGGTCGAGTCGGTCTCGGCGGCGAGTCGCTCGAGGAGCGCGGCGCCGTCGAGCAGGGTCGCGTCGGTGTCGACGCCGGCGGCGATCTTCAGCCGTGCGCCGTGCACCCAGCTCGCCCAGTCGTCGGCGTAGGACTCGATGTGCCACTCCCAGACGCCGACGCCCTCGACCTGCACGGTCGCTTCGTACCGGTCGGTCCCGGGTGCGACGAGGGTCAGCGGGACGGTGCGTGTCGCGCCGTCGGGCCGGACGAGGACGAGGTCGGCGCCGATGACACCGTGTCCCTCTCGGAAGACGGTCGCGCCGAACGTGATCACCTCCCCGTCGAAGCCCTTGCCCGGGAAGCCGTTCGGCGTCGTCGGGGCGAGTTCGGTGATCGGGATGCGCCCGATCTTCGGACGCCGGGGTCGGTCTACGGAGGCCACGGAGCAGACGCTACCCGGCCGGGCCGTCCGTGTTCCCCGTTTGGTGTGTCGGGCCCGGCGGACCGGCTGCGGCGCGACGGATCGTCAGACGACCTCGAAGACGTGGATGCCCGGTCCGTAGGCCGTGAACACGGTGCCGGCGGGGCGGTGCCGCTCGTGGTCCCGGTGCTTCTCACTCGACCACGCCAGCCGGTACGCGAAGACGTCCTCGCGGGACGGCAGCGTGAGGTCGCGGGTGCGGCCGCTGCCGTGCACGACGACGAGGACGCGGTCGTACGGCTCGTGCTCCGGGGTGGACTCGACGAAGTACCGCAGCGCGCGGTGGATCGGCTGGTCCCAGCCCTCGGCGGTCATCGGCAGCCCGTCCGGGCCGTACCAGGTCATCCGGGACGCCGACGGCGTGGTCTGCCCGGGGACGCCGAAGCGTGACGGACGGAGCGCCGGGTGTGCGGCGCGGAGGCGGGTGAGGGCCGCGACCGTCTCGGTCATCGACTCGGCGTCCTCGTCGTCGGACCAGTCCACCGGGGTCAGGTCCTCGGAGACGACGTACGCGTTGTTGTTGCCGTGCTGGGTGCGGCTGCGTTCGTCGCCCGCGGTGATCATCGGGACGCCCGCGGACAGCAGCACGGTCGCCATGAGGTTCCGCATCGACCGACCACGGGCAGCGCGGACGCCGCGGTCCGCCGTCGGGCCCTCGACGCCGTGGTTGAACGAGCGGTTGTCGTTCGAGCCGTCGCGGCCGTCCTCGCCGTTCGCCGCGTTGTGCTTGGCGTCGTACGACACCAGGTCGTGGAGGGTGAACCCGTCGTGGGCGGTGACGAAGTTGACGCCGGAGAGCGGCCCGCGGCTCCCGAACAGGTGCTGCGACCCGGTCAGTGCGCCGGCGAGGCCGCCGATCCCGGTGTCGGGTGAGCCGTGCCGGCGTTCGTCGGCGACGTCCCCGAGCCAGAACTTCCGGACGGTGTCCCGGAAGCCGTCGTTCCACTCGAGGGTCCCGGCACCGAACGACCCGGTGCGCCAACCATCCGGGCCGACGTCCCACGGCTCGGCGATGACGAGGGTGTCCTGCAGGTCCGGGTGGCTGCGGATGCGATCGAGCAGCGGGTGCTCGGGGTCGAACCGGTGGTCGGCGTCCCGGGCGAGCGCGGCCATCAGGTCGAAGCGGAACCCGTCGACCTGCACCTCGCGCGCCCAGTAGCGCAGGCTGTCGAGGACCAGGTCGGCGGTCGCCTCCACCGAGGTGTCGAGCGTGTTGCCGCAGCCCGTCGTGTCGTAGTAGGTGTCCGTGTCGGACCACCGGTAGCGGTTCGCGCCGTCGATGCCGCGCAGCGACGTGGTCGGGCCGCCGAGGCCCTCCTCCGCCGTGTGGTTGTAGACGACGTCGAGCACGACCTGGATGCCGGCCTCGTGGAGCAGTCGCACCATGCCCTTGAACTCGCGGAGCACCGCGTCCGCACCCGCTGCCCGTGCTGCGGCCGAGGCGTGCCCGGCGTGCGGGGCGAAGAACCCGAGCGTGTTGTAGCCCCATGCGTTCTCGCGCCCGGCCTCGCGGAGCCAGCGTTCCGTGTCGAACGCCTGCACGGGGAGGAGTTCGAGCGTCGTCACGCCGATCCGCTGGAGGTGCGCGATGGTGCTCTCGTGCGCGACGCCCGCGTACGTGCCGCGGAGGTCCTCCGGCACGGCGGGGTTCGCCGCGGTCAGGGTGCGGACGTTCGCCTCGTAGACGACCACGCGGTCGCGGGGCACCTCGGGCTTGCCGACACCGCCCCAGTCGAACGCACCGTCCACGACGACGCTCGTCCACCGGGGGCGGCCGTCCGTGTCGGCGCCGTCGACCGGGTCGTGCCCGGTGGGGACGATGCCCCGCGCGTACGGGTCGAGGAGCGGCAGCGCCGGGTCGAACCCGTGCCGCGGCCCCGTCGGCCCGTCGACGAGGAGGTGGTACGCGTCACCCGCTCGGACGCCGGGGGTGGCCGCGGTCCACAGGTCGGAGTCGCCCTGCCGGGTGAGGTCGAAGCGTCCGCGGCCGTCGACGACCACCGCCGCGGCCGTCGCCGTCGCCGACCGGAGCGCGAAGCGCGGGTCGCCGTCGTCGAGCCGGAAGCCCGGGATGGTGTCGATCGCCGTCTGGTACACGACCCCAGGGTACGAGGACACCCGGGTATCCTGAAAACGCTCCAGAAAGGGGTACCCCGTGCCCGTCTACCTCGACCACGCCGCCACGACGCCGATCCTGCCCGAGGCGCTCGCCGCGTTCACCGATGCGTTGCGCACCGTGGGGAACCCGTCGTCCATCCACAGCGCCGGCCAGCACGCCCGCATGCTGCTCGAGGACGGACGAGCGCGGGTCGCCGCGTCGCTCGGCGCCGACCCGGTGGAGGTCGTCTTCACCTCCGGCGGCACCGAGAGCATCAACCTCGCCGTGAAGGGCCTGTTCTGGGCGCGCCAGCGGGACCGACGGCGACCCCGCATCGTGGTCCCGGCCGGCGAGCACCACGCCACGGTGGACACCGTCGACTGGCTGGAGCGCCACGAGGGCGCCGTCGTCGACGTCGTCCCGCTGGACGCGCAGGGTCGGGTCGACCTGGCCGCACTGGAGGCCCGACTCGCCGCCGCGGACGACGTCGCCCTGGTGACGTTCCTGTGGGCGAACAACGAGGTCGGCACCATCCAGCCGGTCGAGCGCATCGTCGCGCTCGCGCACGACGCCGGCGTGCCGGTGCACAGCGACGCGGTCGCCGCCTACGGCCAGGTCCCGGTGGACTTCGCCGCGTCCGGGCTCGACGCGCTGAGCGTGTCGGCCCACAAGATCGGCGGACCGGTCGGCGTCGGGGCCCTCGTGCTCGGGCGTCGCGCCGTCGTCGAGCCGCTCATCCACGGCGGGGGCCAGCAGCGGCAGGTGCGGAGCGGGACCCAGGACGCGCCGGCGGCCGCCGCCTTCGGGGTGGCCGCCGCCTCGCCGCACGCCGACGTCCGGCACCTCCGTGACCGGCTCGTCGCCGGGGTCCGCAGCGCGGTCCCCACCGCGGTGCTCATGGGGGACCCGGACGACCGGCTCCCGGGCAACGCGCACTTCACCTTCCCCGGCTGCGAGGGGGACTCCCTGCTCTTCCTGCTCGACGCCGCCGGCGTGGCCGTCTCCACCGGGTCCGCGTGTCAGGCCGGGGTCCCGGAGGCCTCGCACGTGCTGCTCGCGATGGGGCTCAGCGAGGACGACGCGCGCGGTGCGCTCCGCATCACGCTCGGACACACCTCGACGGACGACGACGTCGACGCGTTCCTGGCGGCGCTGCCCGCAGCGGTGGCGCGCGCGGGTGCCGCCGGCATGGCGTCCCGGGAACCGTCGCTCGGACGCTGACCGGCCCACCCGGTTCCGCGGGCGACGGGACGGGGCCGGCCCGGTCCTCCCGGCCGGGAAGCGCCGGTAGGATCGGGGACCATGGTCGAACTGGACATCGCCGAACAGGTCAACGCCCTCCGCGTGACCTTCGGGAACATCCGCTCGGTGGTCGATGTGGACCGCCTCGAGCGTGAGATCGCGGAGCTCAGCGAGCAGGCCGGCGCGCCCGACCTGTGGGAGGACACCGACCACGCGCAGCAGGTGACGAGCGCGCTCGCGCACCGGCAGGCCGAGCTGAAGAAGCTCACGGCCACCGAGCAGCGCCTCGACGACCTCGAGGTCCTGGTCGAGATGGCGAACGAGGCGGAGGACCAGGAGTCCGCCGACGAGGCGCTCGCCGAACTCGCCGCGATCACCAAGACCATGGGCGAGCTCGAGGTGCAGACCCTCCTGGACGGCGAGTACGACGACCGTCCCGCCGTCATCACGATCCGTGCCGGCGCCGGCGGTGTCGACGCCGCGGACTTCGCCGAGATGCTCATGCGCATGTACCTGCGGTACGCCGAGCAGCACGACCAGAAGGTCACCGTGATGGACACCTCCTACGCGGAGGAAGCGGGCATCAAGTCCGCCACGTTCGAGGTCGACGGTCCGCACGCGTTCGGCACGCTGTCGGTCGAGGCCGGCACGCACCGCCTCGTCCGGATGTCGCCGTTCGGTGCCGCCGGCAAGCGCCAGACGTCCTTCGCCGCGGTGGAGGTCATCCCGCTCATGCCGGAGACCGCCGTCATCGACATCCCGGAGAACGACATCCGCGTCGACGTGTTCCGGTCCTCCGGCCCCGGCGGGCAGTCCGTCAACACGACCGACTCGGCCGTGCGCCTGACCCACATCCCGACCGGCACCGTCGTCTCGATGCAGAACGAGAAGTCGCAGATCCAGAACCGTGCCGCCGCCATGCGCGTGCTGCAGTCGCGCCTCCTGCTCCTGAAGAAGGAAGAGGAGAACGCGAAGAAGAAGGAACTCGCGGGCACGATCACGGCCAGCTGGGGCGACCAGATCCGCAACTACGTGCTGGCCCCGTACCAGATGGTCAAGGACCTGCGCACCGACTACGAGGTCAACAACCCCTCGGCGGTGTTCGACGGCGACCTCGACGGCTTCATCAACGCCGGGATCCGCTGGCGCAAGCGCCCGGACGAGGACTGACCTGCACGAGTCCACGGGGTCGTGAGCCGCGCGCCTGGAGCAGGATCACCGGATCGCGACCTACCCTGATCCGGTCATGATCAAATTCGACCAGGTCACCAAGGTGTACTCGGGCAACCCGAGTCCCGCTCTCGACAACGTCACCCTCGAGATCCTCAAGGGTGAGTTCGTCTTCCTCGTCGGTGCGTCCGGCTCCGGGAAGTCGAGCTTCCTCCGGCTCGTCCTCAAGGAGGAGAAGCCCTCCCGCGGGCAGATCCACGTCCTCGGACAGCGTCTCGGCGCGCTCTCGTCCCGCAAGGTCCCGTACTTCCGCCGCAACCTCGGCGTGGTGTTCCAGGACTTCCGGCTGCTCCCGAACAAGAACGTGTTCGACAACGTCGCGTTCTCGCTGCAGGTGATCGGCAAGAGCAAGGGCTTCATCAGCGAGTCCGTCACGGACGTGCTCAAGCTCGTCGGGCTCTCCGGCAAGGCGACCCGGATGCCGCACGAGCTCTCCGGCGGTGAGCAGCAGCGCGTCGCGATCGCCCGTGCCGTCGTCAACAAGCCCGCGGTCCTGCTGGCCGACGAACCGACCGGCAACCTCGACCCGACGACCTCGGCGGGCATCATGGCGCTCCTCGAACGCATCAACCAGGGAGGCACGACGATCCTGATGGCGACGCACGACGCGAGCATCGTGAACCAGATGCAGCGGCGGGTCATCGAGCTCTCCGGCGGCACGGTCCTCCGTGACGAGCAGGCCGGCGGGTACCAGACCCAGGCCCTGCCGATCCAGCGCGGCGGTGTCTCGAACACGACCGGCATCCAGACGATCCCGGGGCTCATCCGATGAGGCTCGGACTCGTCATGGCCGAGGTCGGTTCCGGTCTCCGACGGAACGCCTCGATGGTGGTGTCGGTCGTCCTCGTGACCTTCATCTCGCTGACCTTCGTCGGCACCGCGATCCTGCTCCAGATGCAGATCAACCAGATGAAGGGCTACTGGTACGACCGGGCCCAGGTGGCGGTGTACCTGTGCACCGACACCGACACGACCGGCAACTGCACCGGCGCGAAGGCGACCGCCGACCAGCGGGACCAGATCAAGCAGCAGCTCGACTCGTCCACGCTCCAGCCGTACATCGAGAAGTCCTACTTCGAGGACCAGCAGGACGCGTACACGCGGTTCAAGCAGCAGTTCAAGGACTCCCCGGCCACGGAGTTCGTCAAGCCCGAGTACCTCAACGAGACCTTCTGGGTGAACCTGAAGAACCCGTCGCAGGCGGACGTGCTCGTGGAGAGCCTGTCGAAGGTCGCGGGCGTGCAGAGCGTCGTCGACCAACGCGGGTACCTGCAGCCGATCTTCAACCTGCTCAACGCCTCGTCCTACACGGCCATCGGCATCGCGTCCCTGATGCTCGTCGCCGCGGTGCTGCTCATCGCGACGACGATCCGCTTGTCTGCGTTCTCGAGACGCCGGGAGCTCGGGATCATGCGGTTGGTGGGGGCGTCGAACCGGTTCATCCAGACGCCGTTCGTGCTCGAGGGCGTGATCGCCGCTGCGGTGGGAGCGGTCCTGGCCGGCGGCGCGATCCTGGCGGTGGTCTGGTTCTTCGTCCGGAACTACCTGACGAAGCGCTTCTCGGGCACCGCGTTCATCGGCATGGACGACGCGGCGGTCGTGGTCCCGGCGGTGATCGTCATCGGGGTCGTCCTGGCGGCGCTGTCGGCGTCGATCGCGATCCGCCGCTACCTCAAGGTCTGACCGGGCGACGCCCGCGGACCCCGGACGGGCCCGCGCACCGGGAAGGTGCGCGGGCCCGTCCGTGTTCGATATGCTGGGCGGCTCGCACGGGCGAGTGCACACCATCGAGAAGGAGCCGGGCATGGCGAAGGAACGCGGGGAGAAGGTCGTCGCGACGAACCGTCGTGCGCGCCACGACTACCTCATCGAGGACACGTACGAGGCCGGCATGGTGCTCAGCGGGACCGAGGTGAAGTCGCTGCGGGAAGGCCGAGCGTCGCTCGTGGACGGGTACGCGTTCGTCGACGCGGGGGAGGCGTGGCTCGACGCCGTGCACATCCCCGAGTACACCGAGGGCACGTGGAACAACCACGCACCGCGGCGGAAGCGCAAGCTGCTCCTGCACAAGCAGGAGATCGTGAAGATCTCGCACAAGACCGCGCAGGGCGGGTACACGCTCGTGCCGATGAAGATCTACTTCTCGGACGGCCGGGCCAAGGTCGAGATCGCGGTCGCGAAGGGCAAGCGCGAGTTCGACAAGCGCCAGGCGCTGCGCGAGAAGACCGACAAGCGCGAGGCCGAGCGGGCCATGCGGTCGCGCAACCGACTCGGCGAGTGACCAGCCGGGTCGACTAGCGTTGATGCTGTCCGGTCGGTAGACTGAACAGCTGCCTGACCCGGAGGTCTCCGGGGACGGGCTTGGCAACTCAACAGCGTGACAGTGGTCCGCACGACGGCCTGCATGGGGATGATCGGTTTCGACATCGCCTGTGTGCCGACGGGAAGCGGGCCGAGGACCCACGGTCATCTCGTCAACGATCCGTGGAAAACAACAAGTGCCAATTCCAAGCGCACTGACTTCGCTCTCGCTGCGTAAGCAGCCCAGCACATGAAGTCCGTCGGCCAGGTGATCGTTCCCTAACCTGAGTCCGGCGTCATCAAGGGGACTTGCTGCGCGGTTGTGCCTCAGGGCCGTGCGGGACGTGCACTGAGACTGGGCCTGTCGTCCGAGAAGCCGGTAGCAACGGACGGGGCCGAGCAGAACGAACATCCGGATACGCCCGTAGAAGACGTCGAATTGCAGCGATGGACGGGGGTTCGATTCCCCCCATCTCCACCACCTGCCGATCGTCGGACCACTGTCACGTGAGTCGCCACAGAACGCCCCGCACCGTCCTCGGACGGTGCGGGGCGTTCTGCCTGTCCGGGCCCGTTGCGCAGGCGCGGGCGCGCGCCCCCGGAGCTGCCGGGTGTGAGGACTACGTTCGAGGGCACGGTTCCGCGTCCGCGGTGCCGTCCCCGAGCGAGAGGTACGCCGTGCAGGAGATCGCGATCCGAGTCCGTCTGCGAGAGCAGGACCGTCTGGGTCTGGCCGAGTACGAGCGCATCGTGGGGTCCGTCGCCTCGGTCGCGGCCGTGGTCGCGTGGCTGCCGACGCCGGATGCCCGTCTGGTGTTGCGCGGGCGCGGCACGGAGCCGGTGCGGCTCGAGACGATGTCGTACGGCGCGGTCTTCGAGATGCTCGTCGTGATGGACCAGCGGAGCCCCGCGGTCGAGCAGGCGGCGGCAGCGGTCGCGGCGCTCGTCGAGACCGTGCGGCACGAGCACGTCGAGGACGACGTCGCGGGGACGGCCGGTGCGCTCGACCGTCTCGACCGGGCGGCGCCGCGTGGCCGGAGCCAGCCGGAGCGTGCGCTGCGGACCCTCCTCGAAGGGGCACGTGCGGACGCCCTGGCCCGACGGTCGACGACGCGGCTCCGTGCCGCCCAGGCCCTGGTGCGTCTCGCCGGGGCCGGTGCCGAGATCGTCGTCGAGCGGATCGAGGACGCGCTCGCGACCGAGGTCGAAGGGCGGGCCGTCGAGACCATCACGGACACCGGTGCCGCGGTGGTCGTCGAACCGGTCCACGGTGTCGACGGTTCCGGTGTCGACGGTCCCGGTGTCGACGGTTCCGGTGCCGACGCTCCGGATGCCGACGCGCAGAAGCCCGGTGGGAAGAAGAAGTCGGGCGGGAAGAAGTCGGACAAGAAGGTGAGCGGGAAGAAGAAGTCGGGCGGGAAGGACAGCGGGAAGAAGAAGTCGGACGGGAAGGAGAAGTCCGACAAGAAGGCCTCGAAGAAGAAGAAGTAGCCCGTCCCGCGGGGGTCAGAAGTCGAACAAGTTCGACCGGAGCCCACCGTCGCCGTACTCCCGGCGCAGCACCCCGCGCTGCCGGAGCACCGGCACCAGGTCCCCGAGCATGCGGTACACCTGCGCCGGGTGCAGGTCGCCCGACAGGATCACGCCGTCGTTGTCCGCTTCCGAGCCGAGTTCCTCGATGAAGTCCGCGAACTCCTCCGCCGTCCCGACGAACCCGGACCGGTCGGCGACACGGCCGAGCCGGGCCTTCCGGGTGAGCAGTTCCCGGAGCGGTGCGTCCGGGGTGTCCCCGACGAGTCCGCGGACCGTGCCGGCGGACACGTGGTCGGCGAACGTGCCCTCCGGGATCGGCGCGTCGAGGTCGAGCGCGAGCAGGTCGGTCTCCGCGTCGCTCGACCAGGCCAGGGCGGCGGCGCGGAGGTCGTCGTCCGAGGGATGCCGCGAGGCCTCGACGACACGGTCGGCCTCGGCCGCCGAGGACACCACGACGGGCTTCAGGACGAAGAGGACCCGCACGTCGTCCGGGCCGCGACCGGCGCGGGCGGCCGCGTCGTGCACCGTCCGCCGGTACGCCGACACCGCCGCCGCGGAGAGCGGGGCGAGGGCGAGCTGCACGTCGGAGTGCGTCCCCGCGAAGCCGAGCCCGCGTCCGGACCCGCCGGGGGAGACCACGACCGGGTCCGTGGCGAGCGGGAGGGCGTTCAACGGCCCGGCGGTGCGGAAGTGCTCGCCCGCATGGCTGAACGCGTCGAGGCGGTCGCCGTCCGCGAAGTGCCAGTCGGCCTCGGACCCGACGTACCCGTCGCCCCACGAGTGCCAGAGGCGGCGGAGCAGACCGGTCCACTCCTCGGCGCGGTCGTAGGCGACGTCGTGCGGCACCGGGTCGAGGCCGGCGTGCCGGGCGCTGCCGACGTCGGTGACCACGTTGACCCCGAGCCGGTCGGAGGACAGGTGCGCGAGGGTCGCGAGCTGCCGGGCGGCCAGGTACGGCGGCGTCACCCCGGCGTTCACGGTCGGGGCGACGCCGATGTGCCGGGTCGCCGCGAACAGCCACGGCGCGAGGAGGAGCGGGTCGTGCTTCGGGCCGCCGTACGCCTGGCGGATCCGGAGGTCGAGCGTCGCGGGGTTCCCGAGCGAGATCGCGTCCTCCGCGATGACGAGGTCGAACCCGGCGTCCTCGAGCGCCCGGACGGACTGCTGGTACAGGTCCGGCTTCGTCCAGTCGTGCCCCCAGTGCCAGTCCGGCCGACCCCACGCCTGCGGCCCGAAGCCCCGCGAGAAGAAGTAGCCGATGTGCTGCATCCGGGCCATCAGCGCACGCCTGCCGGGGCCGGGACGCCGACCGTCGCGCCGACCGTCGCGGGGTCGGGGCGAGCCTCCCGGCCGGGTTCGGCGAGCGCACGGACGGCCGCGAACCCGCGCTCCAGGTCGCGGATGAGGTCCGTGACGTCCTCGATCCCCACCGACAGGCGGACGAGCCCGTCGTGGATGCCCTGCGCCGCGCGCTCCTCCGGGGTCCGTCCGGCGTGCGTCGTCGACGCGGGGTGCAGCACGAGCGACCGGACGTCGCCGAGGTGGGTCATCCGGCTGAAGAGCCGGACCGCGTCGATGAGGGCGTGCGCGGCGACCTCGCCGCCGGCGAGCGTGAAGGCGAACACCGACCCGGCACCGCGCGGCAGGTAGCGACGGGCGAGGTCGTGGTACGGACTGGAGGCGAGCCCCGCGTGGTCCACGCTCGTCACCTCCGGCTGCGCCTCGAGCCAGGTCGCCACGGCGAGCGCGTTCGCGACGTGGCGTTCGACGCGCAGCGACAGGGTCTCGATGCCCTGGCGGAGGAGGAACGCGTTGAACGGCGACGGTGTGGGGCCGATGCGCGCGGCGACGACGTCCCGGGCGTAGGCGATGAACGCGCCGCGTCCGTACCGGTCGGTGTGGCTCGCACCGCCGAGGGCACGGTCCGACCGGGTCAGGTGCGGCCAGCGCTCGGGGGTCACCGTCCAGTCGAAACGGCCGCCGTCCACGACGACACCGCCGAGCCCGGCGCCGTGGCCGGAGAGGAACTTCGACGCGGAGTGGATCACGACGTCGGCGCCGTGGTCGACCGGCTGCACGAGGTACGGGGTCGCGAGGGTGTTGTCGACGACGAGCGGGACGCCGGCTCGGTGCGCGACCTCCGCGACGCCGGCGATGTCGAGGACGTCGTTCTTCGGGTTCGGGATGGTCTCCGCGAAGAAGAGCTTCGTCTCCGGGCGGACCGCGGCGGCCCACGCGTCGAGGTCACGCGCGTCGGTTACGAAGTCGACCTCGATCCCGAGTCGTCCGAGGTTCTGCAGCAGCAGTCCGCGGGTGCCCTCGTAGATGCTCGACGCGCTGACCACGTGGTCCCCGGCGGCGAGCAGCCCGAGGAACGCGACCGTCGCCGCCGCCTGTCCGCTGCCGACGAGGACGGCCTCGGTGCCGTGTTCGAGGAGGGCGATGCGCCGCTCGACGTCCCCGTTCGTCGGGTTGCCGAGCCGCGTGTACGTGTAGCCGTCGTCGGTGCCGGCGAAGCGGTCGCGAGCCTGCGCGGCGTCGTCGAACAGGAAGCCCGAGGACATGTGGATCGCGGGGACGCGTGCGCCGTGTCCGGTGTCCGGGAGGAACCCGCCGTGCACCTGCTCCGTCGCGAACCCGGGTCGCTCGTCCGTCATCCGTCCACCTCCGTGCTGCCGCCCCGCGCTCTCGGGTCTGCTGTGGGCGGTACTCTCGCAGGCCCCGGCGGCGGGGGAGCGAACACGACGTCGCGTTACGGCATCCCGGGTGCGGCGTCCGTCGGTCCGGGTGTCCGGCTACGCCCCGACGACCGCCCGGACGCCCACCACGACGGTGTCCCACACGGCGAGCAGCGGTCCGCGGGCGGCCCACACCGCGACGCCGTTGACGCCGAGGAACAGCACGAACCAGACGACGGCGGGCAGGCGCATCTCGGCGGCGGCGATGTGGAAGTCCGTCTGGACGCGGGCCCCGGTCAGCAGCCAGCGGAGCACCTGGAGCAGCGAGCGGAGTCCGTCGACGAGGAACGCGGCGCCGAGGGCCGCGACGACGAGCAGGGTGAGGCCGGAGGGGCGGAGCGCCACCCAGAGGGCGAGGGCGTCGAACCCGACGACGACGAGCAGGCCGAACCAGTTCCGGACGAACGCCAGGGCGACGAGACCGACGACGCCGAGCACGACGACCGGGAGCCAGGGCGTGCCCACCACCGCGCCGGTGACGAGCAGTGCCCCCGCCCAGAGCGGTGCGCTGTACCCGGCGAAGAGGTTGAGCACCCGGACGAGCCACCGCACGGCCCCCGGGACCCGGCCCAGCGACACCCACGCCTCACCCGAGCCGTCCGCGTGCAGGTCGATGCGCCGGATGCGACCGCCGAACGGCACGACGACGACGCAGTGGCCCACCTCGTGGGCGATCGTCGCGGCGAGGCGCGCGATCCGGCCGAGGAACGGCAGGAGGGGGAGCACGGCGCCGATGAGCAGGGCGCCGGACACGGCGGAGGCGGGCAGGGCGGTCAAGGCGCCATCGTCCCAGACCGCCCGCTGGTGTTCACTGGGAGTCCGGCGTCACCCCAGCAGTGCCACCAGGTGCGAGCGTGACCGGGCGCCCACCTTCCGGTAGATCTGCGTGAGGCGCAGTTCGACCGTCCGCTGCGACATGTACAGCGACGAGGCGATCTCGCGGTTGCGGTACCCCTCGGTCACCTTCTGCACGACGGCACGCTCCTCCGCGGTGAGCAGGGGGAGGACCGGGGCGGCGTCCGGGGCGCTCCGGGGCGTGGTCGGCGACGTCGCGGTGCGGAAGCGGGTCGCACTGACCGGCGCCGTACCGCTCGCCTCCGCGTGCACCCCGACGCCGTCCACGACGACGGCGTGGACCGGGGGCATCGCGACGTCGCCCTGCGGTGCGACGAGCGGACGCCGCAGCCCCGCGGCCTCGAAGGCAGCCGCAGCGGTCGTACCGAGTCGGGCGCGGTCCGGGCCGGTGCTCGTCGCAGCGAGCGCGGCCAGCGTGCGGCCACGCTCGTACTGCGGGTCCGTCGGCTCGAACAGCTCGAGCGCCCGGTGCCGTGCGGCGTCACGCGTGTCCTCGTCGGCGACGAGCGCGAGGCTCCTCGCCAGCACGAGCGCGCCCCAGCGCGACGGGTGCGCACGGTGGTCGGCCGCGAGCCGAGCGGTCGTCGACCGCGCGTCCTCGGTCCGGCCGAGCCGGACGTACGTCTCGACGAGGTCGCCGAGGTGACGGAGGACCGTCGGGTTCCGCAGCGTCCGACCGATCGCGTCCGCGGTCTCGAGCGCGGTGACCGCCTCGTCCGGCCGGTCCTCGGACAGCAGGACCCGCCCGCGGAACGCGTGCAGCTTCGCCGTCGCACCCCAGAGTCCGCTCGTGGACCGGTCCGCGAGGCACCGGTCGAGGACGTCGAGGGCCGCGAAGGGGTGTCCTTCGAGGAAGTGCCGCCACGCGATCGCGATCGCCCGCGACGGCTCCCGGAGGCGCTCGACGACGCTCGACCCGGACTCCCACGCGTCGATGGCCCGGTGCGCGAGGCGGAAGTCGCCGGACCGCACCTCGTTCTCCGCGGAGAGGTACCGCGCGGCCTCGAGCCACACCGGCGCGGTGTGTGTGGACCGGGTGAGGACCAGGGCGAACACACGGCGGGCGCTCCGGTGCCGATCGGACAGGCTCAGCGCGTGCGCGAGCATGAGCAGCGCCGGGTCGGACAGCGCGAGCAGGCTCGGCGTCGCGAGTCCGTCGTGCAGGTCCCGGTCGGCCGGCAGGTGACCGGCGATCGCGGCCACCATGGTGCGGGCGGCCTGGAGGACCTGTGCGGTCGGTGTGGGGAGGTCGTGCTCGTACGGTTCGGCGCGCTCCAGGAGTTCACGGGCCTGGTCGAGCTCCCACGCCTCGGCCCGGAAGCTCGCGACCATGGCCACGAGGCCCGTCACGGCCAGGGCCTCGTCGTGGTCGCCGGCGTCGGCCGGGACGATGAGCTCGTCGGCCACCACCGCTTCGCCGCTGAGGTACTGCACCGAGTAGTGCAGGCGGAGGCGGCGGACGTCGTCGAGGCGGGAGGCGAACGGCTCGATCGCCGCGAGGTACCGCGCCGCGTAGCCGAGGAGACGGCGCGTGAGCAGCACCTCCGCGACGGCCAGGAGCGCCAGGTGTTCCGGCTCCGAGCGCGTCCCGACGTGCAGGGCCCGTTCGGTGAGCGTGACCGCGGCGCCGGGTTCACCGTCGGCCGCGTACTCGCGCGCAGCGTGCAGGAGCGCCACGGCGTCGGGCTCGTCCGCGGTGAAGCTCCGGTGCCAGGCAGCGGCACGCGGGTCCGAGATGTCGGCGGACGCAGCCAGCCCGGCGTGGGCGGCACGACGGTCACGGGCGGGCATCTGCCAGTGCAGCCAGGACCGCACGAGCGGCGAACGGACGGCGATCGACTGCCCGCGGACCGTGACGAGACCGAGTGCGGCGAGGTCCTCCACGACGTCCCGGTCCCATTCCGGCCCGACCGCGCGGGTGACGGGCACCAGGGCCAGGCGGGCCAGGACCTCGAGGTCGCGGGTGCCGGTCCCGGCGACGGCCGCGGCGGCGATCCGGCCGGTGGTGTCGGTGGGTCGCAACGGCAGCACGAGCGGCTCGGAGCCGAGCAGCTGGTCCCGACTGAGCACGTCGAGCTGTTCGCGGAGCACGCCGGGGTTCCCGGCGGTCTGCTCGGCGACGACCGCCAGCACACCGTCGTTCGCGTCCTCGGCGACCATGCTGCGGGCGAGCAGCAGCGTCTCGTCCGCGGGCAGGGCCTCCAGGCGCATCGACGGCAGTGCCGTCAGCGGCCCGTCGGACGGGAGGCTCGCCACCGTCGCCACGATCCGCAGCGACGTGCCGACCAGCCGACCGGCGAGGAACGCGATGAGCGTCTGGCTCGCCGCGTCCATCCGGTCGAGGTCGTCGATGAGGACGAGCGTCGGCGGGAGCTGCAGCACACGCAGCGTCGCGAGGAGCTCGTGCGCCACGACGATCGCCCGGGACGGGTCCGCGTCGCGGACCGTGGCGAGGATCCGGGTGACGTGCGCGGCGGCCCGGGGGTCGTCGAGTGCGCCGAAGAGGGTCGTCACGCCGCTGAGTGGCCAACGGGACTCGGTCCCGTTGACGCCGATGCGGACGACGGGGACGGGGACGCGGCCACTGGCCGCGTCGAGGACGCTCGTGCGTCCGGAGCCGGGGTCGCCGACGACGACCAGCGCGGACTCCCGGGGGAGTACGGCGAGGGTCGTGATCCGGTCGACCTCAGTGCGTCGACCGGTGAGTTCCATGCCTGTCTCTTATACACATCT